>CAMCTQ010000058.1 GCA_945878545.1 Rickettsia typhi | reverse complement strand
CCATTATGGAGCATTCATTTTATAGTCTATTGAGTAGTGCAACCCTCCGCCACCAATAACAATTAGATCTATTCTAATGGTGTTAGTACCTTGTACTAAAAATGGTTTTAAATCTATAAAACTAGATCTATTCCATGTGCATGTATCGCCTAGTGTTACTGTGCCTCCCGACGCAGATTGTGTTAATGTTGCGGTTCCACCGTTATAAGACATTGCTCTAAAATCGCTTATTATAATATCACCATTACCGCAATTTTGACTAACGGGCGGCGAACTGTAGGCAACCACATTATTCACCTTTACTAAAGCAAAATCATCATTTGCCATTGATGTAATTCTGAAATAATCGATATTACTAACAGCACCTGGGATATTAAAAGTTAGTGTTGAAGAATAAGCACCTGCGGATACTATAGTAGTTCCACCATAATCATAACCACCTAGAGTGACATTACCAGAGTAATCACTAGCATTACTGCTAGCGCTCCTAGGATAATTGGCTGGGAAAGTATCAGTTCGATTTGATAATGTTATTTGATAGGATTGACACCTCACATTACTATAAATTTTATTTCCAGAGCCATCTGTAGTATACAAACGTGAGAAACCAAAGGTCTGAGTATCTGGGTTTGGAACACACCAACGTTGCAGCGGAGCCATAGGAATATAACCATTCTGACAACTCCCTATAGCTAGCTGCCCTACTTGAGTCGCTGGCCAAATAGCATAACCGTCGTCTTGGCTTGTGTAGTTAGTAATGGCAGTACATGTTGGTTGTGGAATAGTAGCACATAGATTCATTTCGTATGAAGTTTTATCTCTTAAAGCATATTGACTCTGGTCGAAATTATAACCAGAAGCTGTAGAGTTACTTGCGCAAGTTGAATTTTGGCATAGAGCGGCATTAGTTGGGCTTGTGTAACAATGAATACCAGAATCACATAAGCGAATGGAAACCCCAGTGTTACCGGAAATAAGAGCAGGTATAGTATCTGCAACATAACTACATCTAGTGGTTTGTTCGGCTGTGCACAGGTTTGTATTCGGATATAAAGCTAATTTATTAATAAAGTCAGTACAATTTACAATTTCATTTATAGGTGTACATTGACTATTATATGTACTTAAATTTACGCTAGAAGCAATATTATAATATTGGCTATCTGATAAAACAGCCCCTAAACTAGAGCTTGGATCAAAACGATCGCCAGGTAAATTAGAAATTTGACATAAATCAGCATTTATTGGGCTTGTATAACAATAAGCCCCCGAAGAAGCGCAAAAAAGAATAGAACTTCCTGTGCCACCACCTATACCTGCTACACTACTTATAGGAGAACCACAACTAATAGTTTGTGCAGCCGTGCAGCGTCCTATGCCCGAAGGATATTCGGTTAATTTGTTAATAAAGGTTTCGCAATTTACAGTATTTCGGTTTATAAGATTTGTTAAAACACAATTTGTCGTATTTTTAGGGCATTTTTCAAGATCACGATTTTCAAGACATGCTCGTTTACCACCAAGATAATATTGACCATTAATATATTCTAAACCATATAAGTAAATTGCATTCGAATTTATCGCACCATTGCTAATATTAACAGGAAAAATGTTGTTCAAATAAGTGCCAAATGTACTTCCAGGATTTGGAGAGTGCGATCCAGAGAATGGTGTTTTTATTGATGTATCGTCTGTAACAAACGAATTAAAGTTAAATCCTCCTAAATTTACGGCACCAGTGTCGGTAGACTGGGGTATGGTATACGCCCATGGTTCAACTATAACGCTTGTTGAGTCGCCACTACCAGCAGTAATTCTTGCAACAAACCGAGGTCTATAATAGGTACTTGTGCAAGCAATACCAGCAGATGGACTATTACAATCATATACTTGTGGTTTCGTAAACGGAGGTCTATCTTCGCATCCTACTAGAGTCTGAGTTCCTTGCTTTACACAGATTTGTTTAGGATTCTGAGCAAAATCAAATACCGGATCGTATGACGATACTCTTACTATTGAAGCGCTAAAATTTGAAACTCTACCAGTATTGTCTGTTAAACTAACAGGGACAGATAACACAGGTGTTTTGTCGGATGCAGATTGTATAGTAGGGAAAGTAACAGAAACATCGGCAAATGGTGAAGTATTTACTCCCCAAATTTCCTGACATACACCAGAAGCACCATTAGGACAATCAGCTACATCACTTACAAAATAAGATTGAGGCGAAGAGATGGTGCCTATTTTAAGGCCATATACTATACGGAATCCAACTTGAGAACAACTGCCGTTGATACAGCTATTTGGAACTGGTATCTGAGTATCTACACAAGGTGTGGTCTGATTAGTACATTTTGGTATAACATCTGTATTACCAGTTCCAATATGTAATAAACTAGCTGAAGGAAAAGAATCTAAATTCCTTATAACAACACATTTATTATTAGTAGGATCTGCTGGTACTCCAGCTGGGCATTGTGGAACAAAATTTTCAAAAGTAATTCTAACTGCATTTCTTACAAAATTATTCTCTAATGTTGAGAACACACATGGCTCATCTCGAATAGATGGCAAAGTAATGCTCCCATCTTTACGACAGATTTTTTGTGTGTAAGCTGTTTGAAAAAATGGTGCTAGTGTAGGACAAAAAGGAGGAGGATAGGGGCCCATTGGTATTTTTACACAACCATAGACAGTGTCATCTACAGCTCTATTGATTTGACCAATTGCCCTTAAAATTGAGGCTACTGCGTCACCAATTTTTTCAATTAACCAACTTATAAATCCAAATATATCTTTTAAAACAGAAGCAAACGTCGTTTGTCCTTTGCTATCATCACCGAAAATCATCCCAACTAAAGCATCTAGCATTTGGTAGGGAGATTGAGCAAGCTGAACCGCCATGTCAACGAAAAAAAGTAGTACTTTTATCACTGGATGGAGTTCGGTAGTTTTGTGAGCGGACTGTTTATTAGGGTCCAGATCCATCAGATCAAAGCCATCTTTAAAACTTAAAAAAGCTGGATCTTTATATAGACATAATTTAGGTGGATTTAAATCAACAGGTTGGTTATCATAGCCTAATATAACATCGTCCTGAACGGTGACTCCTTCAAAATTCAAATGCTGTTTTATGGTATAACCAGGGTCTTGGGGAAAATTTGCTTGATAATTAGCTGGAATAGCAACCCTAGCACACATACGGTGCAAAGGTATGCCATAACCGCTAGCAAGTGTAACACACTGACCATCCCAAGACAAAGTATTGCTGGTTGTCCAACAAGCAACAAAGTTACATTGTTGACCTCTGACTCGTATCTTTGGATCCATGTATGTACTTTCTGGCGTTTCTTCCCCACATAAATTTTCGTAATAACCAATACCAACTCCAGGATAACCCTTCTTAATCAAACATGTATTATCGTCTCTTCCTCCATCTTTATTCCAAGGGGCGCAAACTCTGTTCCTGTCAACCGTTCGGTATACATTACCAAGACCATTCCAAATCTCGTCTCTGTGTTTGTTGCTATCACCGCAGTTGCAAAAATCTGAAAAACAAGATCCTAAAGCTTCAAGCCATCCAGCATTGGCTGTTATAGGGTTAATAGTTACTAACAAAATAATTAGAATAATTTTTTTTATCACTATGAAGCCTTATGTAACATTTTCTAATTCGTCATAGAGTGGACCAACCCAATCTTCTGGTTTCTCGCTAGCATATAGTTCTACAATTTTTCTATATGCTTCTATCTCTGCCTTTCCAGACGATAAAAATCTTGTTAAACCTTGTAACCCTCCTATACTTAGCTCAGTAGCAATCACTCTGCCGTCTTGTTTAATCAAGAACATTCTAGTGTTAATAGTTAAAACTTCTAGTTTTTTAACTTCAGCTGAAGTTAACTTAAGTAATTCTCCAATGTTGGGTATCCTCACCTCAGGTGGTATTAGTATTTGAGTCTTCATCGATTCAAGCCAATCTAAAGAATTACCGTCTTTATATAAATCTTCTAGAACATGTACATTTGTTGTATTGATAAAAATGCCGTTAGCAGTCGCGATGTCTTCCGATATTTCAGGAAGAAATGAAGAGTAGAATTTTAAATTAAATATAGCTGCCATATTGTCGATAGCAAAAATCTTTGGATCCTTTCCAACTTTTATTAACAAATTCTTCATTGCATATATAATTGCAACTTTAACACTACGCATTGTGTTAAGGTTATACTCGTATTCTTCTACTAACTTCACCTCTTTTGGAAAAAATTTGTTCTTGTATTCAATATCATCAAATTGCTCAAGATTAATAGCTATTATATCTCCTGGAGTAATCAACATTTCTTCTTGAGATTCAAAAAGCTCATAGTATAAACCATCTTTTACATATTCCTTAAAGCGCTTTTTTAGAATCTGGCCACTTTCAGAATCGTCTATAGCTTCAATTATCGAGGATAATTTTCGTTCTTTCCCAGGTATGGTAAAAACTTGCACACTAATATTCTTTAGTAGATTTAATTCAGGCTCCATTAAGGGATCAAAATGATGTTTAGATAGAATTTTAAAAAATTCAAAGCAAAAGGATTTATTTTGTTCATTATCCTCTAAATATAAAGGATTGAATAAATTCTTACTTTCCTGAATCCATTTACCACCTTTAGCTTTTATATAAAGACTAGAATCCGAGTCATCAACAATATGGATAATTGTTGGTTTATATTTATCAGCTTCAGAAAGTAAGAAATTAAGTAAGGTTGTTCTACCAGATTTTGATATTCCTAAAATACAAATGTTAGTATTTCCTTCTAAATCGTGAAAATTCATAAAAAATGGCGTTCCTTTTTCGGTCCGCAGCAAAGTAACAGCTCTGCCCCAAGGATTATATTGATTCCCAGTAGGAAAATTATGTAATGAAGCAAGTGCCGCTGTATTATCTAAAATTGTTGGTGACATTCTTGAAAGAAAAGCAAAATTTCCAGGAAGCTGTGCCCAGAAAGTTTTTTCTAAGTTAATATCTTCTCTCACGTGGACTATTCCAATCTTTGCCAAGGTATCGGATGCTTGTTTTACCTGATTGTTAAGTTGTTTTGCATCATCTCCTATCACCATAAAAGATATTTGCTGATGACAAAAATAATTTCTACTATCACTATCTTTTAAAATCTTATCTAAACCATTTAAAGATTTTAGCTCAGTGTCGCCACTAACATCAGCAATGTAACCTTGATCCTCAAATAAAGGCACTACTTTGCTTCTGTCAACAAAATAAAAAACTTCTGTGGCAATCATTTCGACTGGAATTTGTAAAAATTTGTCTAAAGCTTCAGAAGAGACTTCTTGATATTCTTTGATAGATATTAAAGCTGCAAATTTTTTACCATTATTGCCTATCACTTCTATCATATCGTTCCCAACAGCATATTGGTGAGAAGAGAGAGAAATAGAGATATCAGCTACTGGTAATACACACTGTTCTTCGTTTAATTGCATTATTCTTCTATATAAAAACATTGGGTCAGAGTAACACTCATCTTCTTCAGTTCTTATTCCCAGTTTTTCGGCTCCATACTCTTCTAAATCCAGTATAAGCTTATCAACTGTTGTATTGAGTACTTGAACTGCTTTAGCAAAATAGTTAGTTTCAAAGTTCGTAATTATATTGGCAGAAAGGGAATTAACTAAAGAATTGAAATTTTTTAGTTTCAGTTCAGGAGCATCATGAATAACCGTAACATATAAGCAATTAACAAACTTATCGTGCCAATAATTCTTTTTTTGCCATATCTCGTGAATATTAGCAGATAACAAATTATTATATGGTGTACTATCATCGAGATTTGCTTTACGTCTTATTGTATGAATCCAAAATGCTAATTTATCTCCTTCAACATCATGACTGATGGCGCTTCTTACAACCTCCCTAAGGCTAAAAAGCTGCTTGCTAATTCTTTCTGAATTAATACCATTAATCTGAAAAATCTGTAGTAATTCACCATTTTTTGTAAGCAAAGTATTTTTATCATAATGGCATACAACCGGTATAAAATCTTCCGACGAAGCATTATAGAGATTCTTGTCTAGTTTTTGCTTAATAAATGACACGCTAAACCTTCCTAATTTTTCTAAAAAATCATCTGCTACTTAAGTTTATGAAATACAATAACTTATAAAGAGCATAACGATTATTCAGTATGACAGTAAGTTTGTCCAAATTAAAATTATTAGTTGCAAAAGTAATGTAATTCGATATCTGCTGTCACAACGATGACATACTAGTAACTAATGATAGAACAAAACTTTTATATAATTAGTCCCAGAATATTTGCAGAAAGACCAAAACCATTACCCAAAATACCAAGTATAATTATGATTATACAATTAGATTTGCAGAGTTTAGAATAATCTTGACTTACGAGGTAAATTAAATTATTTTGTGACCTTGTTTATCATAGAGACCTAAGTTTAATTTGATACAAAATATGGCGGGTGTAGCTCAGTTGGTTAGAGCATCAGATTGTGGATCTGAGGGTCGCGGGTTCGAAACCCGTCATTCGCCCCATCCTTTGATAGTTTAGTTTTAACGAGTGCTGTACTTGCAGCTGAATATAAACTAATAAGAGTCCTTGATTTTGTAAGGGGCAGATATAATTCCTCCATGTTTTTTGTCGCCCGTAAAAATTCTTCCTATAACAGGTACTGAGCCCATAACAGCGCTTAGACCATAAAGTGATGGCGTTACTTGACCTGTTAAATCTATAGTTTGTTTTATTGTGTTTATGTTGCCATTCATAGTAAAACTAAAGAATGGCCCTGTTGCTTGACTACGAGACACATTTAAAACACCTTCTTGGAAACTGAATTTACCATTCATATCAGAAAATATTATATTTTTATTACCACTGACTGTATTAACAAATCCCGGTAAAGATACAAATGAGACCATTTTAGAAAGAAAGGAAACATCATACAAAACAAAACGTTCAAATTCAAATGTACCATTTACAATAGGAATTATTTCTCCGGCGCTTATTTCTTTTCTGCTAGTTTTTAAAATTAGTGATAGACTGCCTGCTCGCATATCTTGGTATGCGCCTATCCCTTTAAGTAAAGCACCAGCGTTATCAGATGTTAGTAGCCATTTTTCCCAATTATCTTCTTCGGTAAGAACCAACTCAACCTTTTTTGAACCAATGTTAGCATCAATATGGCCTGAATAGCATTTCACATTAGTGCATGCGAAATTTAGTTTAAGATTATTAAGCCAAATATCATTTTTTAGTTTTACTGCATCTACAACAAGTTGCATTTTAGTAGTTCCTGAATTTCTTTCTTTTTCAAGAAATTGGAGCATATTAGCATTTGATAAATCTAGTACT
>CAMCTQ010000057.1 GCA_945878545.1 Rickettsia typhi | reverse complement strand
GTTTTAGCAAGTCTAATTCTATTTTTTTTGGAATTTTCTCCGATGTTAACCCAATTCTATTAGATACTCTAGCAACATGTGTGTCGACTGCCATTGTTTTATGACCGAATGCACAATTTAATATCACATTAGCCGTTTTTCTTCCTATGCCAGGTAGATTTACTAGCTCATCAAAATTTTCTGGAATATTCGAGTTGTATTTATCGACTAAAATTTTGGAAAGTGCAATAATATTTTTTGCTTTTGTATTATATAGTCCAATAGTTTTTATGTATTTTTTTAGGTTATTTTCGCCAAGCTTTAAAAAATCTTCTGGCTTCTTATGGGTCTTAAATAATTCAAAAGTCGCTTTATTAACCGAAATATCAGTAGCTTGCGCTGATAAAATAACAGCTACAGCAAGGGTAAAATTATTAACATACTCAAGTTCTGTTTTAGGTTCTTTACTTAAAGCGCTAAAAATGGTAAAAATTTGATTGAGTGTATTTAAATCCATAAAATAATAATTTTGAATTAATCATAACTAGCTTTACAGGAATTTACTATGACACAAAACAAAATTTTTGACTTTATAAGAAATGAAATAAACGATCACGAGGTGGTTCTGTTTATGAAAGGAACTGCAGATTTCCCACTTTGCGGTTTTTCAGCAATGGTTATTAGTATTTTGAGGTCAGTCGGAGTCAAGTTTAAAGATCATGATGTTTTGGCAAACGAAGAGCTAAGGCAGGGAATAAAAGAATTTTCTGATTGGCCAACAATCCCTCAGTTATATATTAAAGGAGAGTTTATTGGTGGTTGTGATATAGTACGTGAGATGTACGAAAATGGATCATTGAGTGAATTGGTGAGGCATCTTGAAGGTCATAGTGCTACTCGTCATAATGAAAAGCATTTAACTAACATAGAAAGTGATCTGCAGTTGAGTGATTAACTAGCCAGGCCATCCCGAGGGAGCAAAAAGCGACTGTGGGGGGCTTAGGAACGCTATAAAAACACAATTATGTATTTGGCTAGGGGAGGCGTCGCTAACGCTCCTCCATCATAACGATTCTGTAGACCTTTATTCGTAAGTTCTGTAGGATTCACTTAGCAAGCCTCACAGCTAAGTAGACTAATTTTTTGTATTAAAGAACTATTTTATGAGTTACGCCGCCATCGATATAAATAACCTTACAAAACAATATGTAGCTGGTAGAGCTTCGCAAGAAGAAAAACTGGCCTTAAATAATTTGAATTTGAATGTTGAAGTTGGGTCGATATTTGGTTTGCTCGGTCCAAATGGCGCTGGAAAATCTACATTAATCAATATCTTAGCAGGCACAGTTCTTAAAACCTCTGGAGAAGTCAGGGTTATGGGGGTAGATCTTGATAAACAACCTAAAAAAGCCCGGTCTTTAATTGGAATTGTTCCGCAGGAAATTGTTACAGACACCTTTTTTCCTTTATGGCAGGCGCTTGAATTTACAGCTGGTTACTTTGGTATTAGACCAGAAGACCGTATTACTGACCAATTGTTAAAAACATTAAGTCTCTATGATAAAAGAAACAGCCTACCACAAAGATTGTCTGGTGGAATGAAGAGACGTTTTTTAATTGCTAAAGCCATGGTTCATTCTCCTAAAATTTTAGTACTTGATGAGCCAACTGCAGGAGTGGATATTGAGCTTAGATCCCAGCTATGGGAATATGTAAAAAAGTTAAACCATGAGCAAGGGGTAACGATAATTATTACTACTCATTATTTAGCGGAAGCGCAAGAATTGTGCGATAATATTGCCTTTATTAATGATGGTAAAATTATTAAACAAGATTCAAAAAAGAAACTACTTGTAGATCTTGGGTCAAGGCATTTTGATGTTGAATTTGAAGATAGTTTTGATCTTAGTAAAATGTCCAAATCTGAAGACATAAAATACCAAATCTTAGGTGAAAACAAAATCAGATTCGATCTTCACACAGAAAACAATGATTTTAGCCAGATTTTGGAAATCATTCGTTCGATGAACCTGAAAATCAAAAACTTGAACCTTACGGAACCAGATCTTGAAGCTATTTTTCACAAAATAGTTAAAAAATAGTATTTTATATTATATGATTCAGTTATTAAAAAATCGTGCAATTTTAAGTATTACTGGGAGTGATGCTCTAACATTTTTGCAAAATATCACAACAAACGACTTGGACAATAATTCATATTCATATAATTATTTGCTTTCCACGCAGGGAAGGTACTTGTGTGATTTTTTTGTACGAAAATTTCTGATTAGTAAATTGTTTATTGACATAGATTCTGTTTCTAATCAATTATTATTAAAAAAGCTTAATCTATACAGACTTAGAAAAAATATAGAAATAAAAGATATAACACCCGAATATTCTGTTCTATATTCGAAAGAAAAGTTAGAAATCAGTGATGCAGTTATATCTTCTCATCGAGACCCAAGATTTCTTAAATTGGGCTTTAGGTCGTTAATAAAATCATCATATATCAATGAGTTAAAGTTGGTTAGTGATGATTTGTACATTAAAGATAAATATGAATTCACCATTCCAGACGGAATAAACGATCTGATATTTGATAATTCATTAGTTTCCCATTTTGGTGCAGAGGAGTTATCGGCTGTTAGTTTTTCTAAAGGATGTTATGTAGGACAAGAAGTAATTTCAAGAGCCAAATATCAAGGTTCTGTAAGAAAAAAACTTTTTAAATTGAGTTCTGGTACAAAAATTGCCTTTAATGAATTAGGAACCGAAATCACCGATTTAAGAGGAGAGAAAATTGGTATTTTTTGTTCAAGCTATAATGACCTTGGAATAGCATTGCTAAATGAAGAAAAATATCTTGGACTTGACAAAAAAATCGCTATCATAAATGGTACCCAGGAGGTGTTAATTTCAAAACCCGAATGGAGGGAGTGATTTTCGAATGTTTAGGTTAAGTTTTTTAGTGTATTTTTGGAGACATGTTAATTCATGAGATTATTAATTATTGGTGACATTAATAGTGAAATAAAGACAGCTATTGACATAGCAAAATCTAGGAAAGCTAAGGTAGTAATGGTCGAGTCTTGCGAGCAAGGTGTAGACTTTTTATGTCAGGGTAAGGGTGCTGATCTTGTACTAGTTGATGTCAAATTTGATATTAAATTACTTACTAGTTCTATGAAAAATGAAAAAATATCGACCCCAGTTATTGCTTATGGAGTACATTGTTCTCCAAAGGAAGCGGTCAATGCTATTAAATCTGGTGCAAAAGAATTTCTACCATTGCCGCCGGATGAGCGGTTAATTGCTGCAATATTTACTTCCATTTCTGATGACTCAGTGAATATTATTGGCGAGTCAAAGCTCATGAAAGATGCAATTGCTATTGCTGATAAAATTGCGGGATCAGATGCAAATGTGCTAATAACTGGTCAATCTGGTACTGGTAAAGAAGTCTTCTCTCAGTATATTCACGCTAAAAGTAAGAGAAGAGAGAATCATTTTGTTTCTGTTAACTGTGCGGCAATACCAGAGCATTTACTTGAATCTGAGTTGTTTGGTCATGAAAAAGGATCATTCACTGGGGCGCTTAGCCGCAGAATTGGCAAATTTGAGGAATCATCTGGTGGTACTTTGCTCCTTGATGAAATTAGTGAGATGGATGTTCGTCTACAGGCTAAATTACTAAGAGCTATTCAAGAAAAAGAAATAGATAGAGTAGGGGGAAATAGCCCTGTGAAAGTCGATTTAAGGATTATTGCTACCTCAAATCGTGATTTATTAAAAGAAATTGAAAAAGGCAATTTTAGAGAAGACCTGTATTTTAGGTTGAATATTATCAATATAGAATTACCCTCATTGAGCGAAAGAATAGAAGATGTTATTCCTCTAAGTGAATTTTTTATTAAAAAATACGCAGAGAGTAATGGTTTTAGCCAAAAAAAACTTTCTAAAGATGCTCTTACAAAAATGCAAAACTATTCTTGGCCTGGTAATGTTCGTGAACTTGAGAACATTCTTCATCGCGCAGTGCTTATGTCTTCATCTGAAGAAATTAAAGCTGATGATATCCAGATAAAAGAAAGGTCAGGTGGTTTGATTTCTGATAATAACCAGAATTATGCTAATGAAAAACAGTTAGTATTTAATACTCTAGGCTATTGTTTTGGTGATTTAACTAAAGCTGCCAATATACTTGGTATATCTATCAACATCCTTAAGGAAAAACTACAGCGTTATAGTAAGTGACTTAAAACCGTAGAAAATCATTTCTTATTCTGCAGGAGATCTAATAGACTTTACTCTTGATGGATCCTACCAATTATAAGTGGTAGCCAATTTTTTAAGGTAATTAGCTCAATGGGCAAAGAAGATATATTATATTTAATTTATGATGGTAAATGCCCTATTTGCAGTAGAGCAGCGCAGATACTAAGAATACGTAAAAGTGTAGGCAAACTTGAAATTATCAATGCTCGTACTAGGCATCCATTGGTAGATAAAGCTAAAAAAGAAGGATATAACTTAAACGAAGGCATTATAGTTATCTATAACGATGAATTATATTATGGTAGTGATGCCATGAATATCATAGCAATGATGGGAAGCCCAATTAACTTTATTAACAAACTAAATGTAGTGCTATTCAGATCAAAGCGTATATCTTCCATTTTGTACCCAATTTTTAAATTTATACGTAGGTGCTTACTGGTTTTGCTTGGAGTGCAAGGAATAAGACCAGATAACACTCAACCAATTTTTAAATCAGTTTTTGAAGACTCTTGGGAAAATCTTCCGGCTGTATTCAGGAAGAAGTATGCTAATCGACCATTTTCTGATGATGTACAAACACTAAATGGGAAAATGGATATTAAGCTTTCAAAAATTGCAAAATTTATTGCTCCTCTACTCAAGTTACTTAAAGTATTAGTACCATTTGAAGGGAAAAATATTCCTGTAATTGCTTACTGTAAAAGTAATGATAATACTGACTTTTATTTACTCGAAAGATATTTTTATATCTCAGGCACTATCCCTTATACGTTTTGCTCTAAATTTCTTAAAATTAAAGGTGCTGATATAGTCGAGATTACCAAATTTGGTCTCGGATGGCGTTGTAAGTGCATTTATAATGCAGGAAAAATTCAATTAATACACAGAGGGTTTGTATGGCAAATGTTTGGTGTTTTAATACCAATACCAATAACTTATCTTTTAGGTAGGGGGTATGCTGAAGAAGAAGCTATAGATGATAATAATTTTCGTATGCTTGTAACTATAACGCACCCGTGGCTTGGTAAGGTTTTTGAATATAAGGGGCAATTTAAAATTGTATGAATAAGGTATTAATATTAGGAGGGTATGGAAATTTTGGCAAACGCATTGCCAGGCTTCTTATTCGACAAAAAATATATGTCATAATAGCTGGGCGTAGCAGAGAAAAAGCTCAAGAAGCATTAAGCAAACTAGATTCGTTATTTTGTGAAGTTTTAATATTTGATGTAAATACCAACCTATCAGAACATCTAGAACATCTTAAGCCTAAGGTGGTGATTAATACTTGTGGTCCATTTCAAAATACTAATTATCATATTGCCAAGCAATGTATTGTTCACGGTATATATTACATAGATCTTGCAGACGGAAGAGATTTTGTTAGTGGGATATCAACACTCAATGAATCTGCTAATGCTGCAGGTATTGCTGTTATTAGTGGCGCTAGTTCTGTGCCAAGCCTAAGTTCAGCGGTTATTGAGTACTATTTAAAAAAGCATTTTTCTAAAATTCACACACTAAAATATGGAATTTCTCCCGGCCAAAAATCTGAGAGAGGAGCGGCAACAATGGCTAGTATACTTAGTTATGTTGGTAAAAAATTGAAGCCCTGTGGCATAGGTAATGAAGAACGATACGGTTGGCAAAATCTGTATATCCAAAAATATCCTAAGATCGGTAGTAGGCTGATGTCCAACTGTGATATTCCTGATTTAGATTTATTACCAAAAAAATATGGAATCCAAAACATTAGATTCTCTGCTGGTATAGAAAATTCTTTTTTGCATTTGGGATTATGGGGACTTTCTTGGTTGATTAGACTTGGATTACCTATAAATCTAGTAAACTATACAAACCTATTTTTGAAAATTAGTAATCTATTCAATTTTATTGGATCTAATAATGGTGGTATGCATATGATAATGAGTGGTATTGATAATTTAGGGGAAAGCATTACTAAACAATGGTTTATAATTGCACTTAATGATCATGGGCCATATATACCAGCCGTTGCATCTGTTATTCTTGCTAAGAAGATAATAAATAATCGGCTAAATTTTACTGGGGCAGCTCCATGCCTAGAATTATTCACATTAGAAGAATATTTACAAGAGATGGAACATTTAGAAATCAAAACTTACGAAAAATGAGATGAAAAAATATCTAAAAGAATATTTATAGTCATTTAAGTTGAATTAGGTGTTAATATAAAGAAGGGTAATTACGCACCATGAAACGATGCGTAATTTAGTTTATGAAAAGCAGAGGAGTTTTATCTAAAACTTATCTATAGTTTCAAATTTTCCATTATGTGTAACATGAAAAAAATACTCTCTTACTTCGGGCGATTGTTCTTTTTCTATCATAATACCACCCATGTGTAAGCAATTACCAAGTTAATTTTTCTACCTACATCTGTTAACTGTAAAAGAAACTAAACCTGAAGTCAATAGCTATTTAAACTAAAAGTATATACTATACAATAATGCTATATTTCAATATATATGCGCCTTTGCTAATAGATTTTATTCAACAAGTAAATTATTCTTAAATATTTTTTGTTTCTATTTTAAACTTTAAATTTCAAATAGCAGTTGGCCAATTTTCCTAAAAATTTTATTCAAAAAAAAAGCAATTGCGTTCTTGACTTAGGGTAAAGCCCTGATGTACACTTACAACTATAAGTATATTAAAAATTAATTATATTGGTACCTTATGCTTTTGTATAAGCTTATTATGCCCATAAATTTGTATTAGGTTTTTAGTATATTTTGATTAATCGTAATATTGCACGATTATGCTCGGACAAAGCCAAAAGTTAGATAATAAGCAAAACTTACTTGTTAGTACTGGCTTAAGTTTTGAAATATAAGCGGTTTAATTTTAAAAAAGGAGGATATATATATGGTTACAATGGTAGGAAAACAAAAAAGCTTTATAGAAGCAGTAAAAGAATTAGTAGAACTGGATTATGATATTCTTGGAGCATATGAAGCAGCCATCGACAATTTAGAAAATCCTGAATATAAGAAAAAATTTGAGGAATTCAAAATTGGTCATACGCGTCATATAACTGAACTTGGTGCGTTTTTATCAAGGTGTAACGAAGAGTGTCCAAGGGGTCCTGATAGTATAAAAAAGTTATTGGCAAAGGGTAAAGTAGAAGTGGCATCACTTTTTGGCGATCAAAATATTTTAAATGCAATGCTTAGTAACGAGGAAGATACTAATACTGCTTATGAGAGA
>CAMCTQ010000056.1 GCA_945878545.1 Rickettsia typhi | reverse complement strand
AATAATAATAAATAGAAGTAATTTTATTCGGAGAGGACTTAAGTGGATGACACTTGGGTCCTCTTTTGTTATTTTTGATCCTGTTATTGCAAATTAAAACCACTTTTGGATCCCTCATTCGTGTGGAGATGTGACAGGTGTAGTCTACTTGGGCGTGCCCATTGTCATTAATGGATAAGGAATCAAAAGATATTTTTCTATTGTAAACATTTGGCCAGTGGTGAAAACCAGTAAAACCAACCGGTGCTAATTGATTTTTTAGCAGTGTCATCCCCGTGAAAACGGGGATCCAGGTTTATTATTACTAGATTCCTGTCTTTCGCAGGAATGACATCGGTGGTCGCGCAGAAATGATAACATTAACTAATAAACCTACTAATCTCCTATCCATAATTCAGATTAACTTAACCAAAATATGCTTCTTTTTTCCCGAAGATATTTTTATTGTTTTATCCTTTAAATAGCTAGAATTTATTATTAAATTTTCGTCCATAACTAAAGTATCATTGATCTTGACTCCCATACCTCTGATTAACCTTCTGGCTTCCCCTTTAGAAGTGCTGATGCCTGCGTGACATAATAAATCAATACACATTATTCCTTGGGATAAAATCTCTTCATCTATTTGTATTGATGGTAAATTATCGCTGATTAACCCTTGTTCAAACACCTTGATGGCGGTATCTATAGCTTCTTGAGCTTTTTCTTGGCCATGGCAAAGTTCCGTAACTTTGTAGGCTAATTTTTTCTTTGCTTCGTTAATATTCTTATCAATTAAAGACTCAAATTCTTCTTCTTCATTGGCAGAAAATTCACAATATAATTTAGCAAATTTACTGACATCTGCATCTTCTGTATTGCGCCAATATTGATAATAATCGTAAGGAGATAGGAGTTCCTCGTTTATCCAGATAGCCCCGCTGACGGATTTGCCCATTTTTGCTCCTGAAGAAGTGGTAAGTAGTGGAGTGGTTAGGCCAAAAGATTCACCTTTACCCATTTTTCTAACTAAGTCAACTCCAGTAACAATATTGCCCCACTGATCGCTACCTCCGAGTTGTAATGAGCAATTTGTAGTTTGATGTAGGTGATAGAAATCAAAAGCCTGCAGGAGCATGTAATTAAATTCTAGGAAGGTCAGAGATTGTTCGCGTTCAAGTCTAGTTTTAACCGAATCCATTGTGAGCATGCGATTTATTGAAAAATGTTTTCCATATTCACGTAAAAATTCGATATAACCAATTTTATCGAGCCAATCAGCGTTATTTAGCATAATGGCATCACTCGGGCCATTACCGAATCTAATAAATTTAGACAAAGATTTCTTGATTCCAGCCATGTTTCTAAAAATATCTTCATCGCTAAGATACTTTCTTGCTTCTTCTTTACCAGTTGGATCACCAATTTTTGTTGTTCCACCACCAACTAAAATAATAGGTTTATGGCCATAGTTCTGCAAAAGACGAAGTATCATAATTTGCATTAGATTTCCCACATGCAGGGATTCAGCTGTACAGTCGAATCCTATGTAGGCTATTATTTTCTCCTGAGTCATTTTTTGTTCTAAACCCTCAAGGTTAGTACATTGGTAAAAATAACCACGTTTCTTAAATTCTTCTATGAATGTCATGATTTCAAGTTTTGTTAATGAGTAATTCGTTATTTCTGTGTTTTTAACTAAAACAAGTTTTAGATTATAAAGCAGAGTTTATGTAAGAACAAATTATATTATTAAAAGTTAAAGGCATTTATTATGCGCCGGTACTTGATGATTTATATGCTAAGTATAGACTGGCCCTTGAGGATTTTGTTGGATTCAAAGTATTCTGATGTTTCTTATTGACAGGTGGTCTAATTAGAACTAGACTCCTTGGTGGAGTAAACGACAATCTTAAGTTAAAGGTATAGTTTTACAAACAGCTCTAGGTGAGTGGTCTATTCCGGAATTCAGAAAAGTTCCTGTAGAAATGTTCGTATCGACATGATTATTGATACACCTCGATCATGCTCGGGGGGATGGCAGCGTATGTCCAGGGTCTCATGTGTTAACACTTGAGACCTAAAGGCTCCATAGCTAGATTTCTATAGTTTTTCTGCTCCCCGAACACCAATTAAAAACTGCTTACCTTGAGTTGTATAGTAGGCTTTTGTACTTAGTCATTCATGTAGGATTTTATTATAATCCAAGATTAAGTGCAAGTTGATTTTATTGATTAGGTAGAAATGAATCTGACAGATACAGAAATTTGTTGTCCAAAACAGAGAGATAATGAAGAATTATTATTAGTTAAGATGATTTCTTTTGTTGTTAAAGAAGAAGGTAAAGCAAAGCAACTTACACAAAAGTTACTAGATGCGTTTAGCACTTTAGGAAATGTGATGTATGCAGATAGGTATAAATTATCCATGGTAATACCTAATGAAGAAGAGATGTTAGAAATCTTAGATTTATTCAAACAATTAGTGAGCAGCATTTTACATTTTAGAATACAACGTACGGATATTATCAGTAGTCGTGATCAGTTAATAGATTACTTAAAGTTTAAGCTTGGTGGATTAAATGTAGAGCAGTGCAGAGTTTTGTACCTAAACAAAAAGAATATATTGTTGGCAGATGAAATAATTTCAGAAGGTACGTTGGATATGGTTTTTTTTCATCCAAGGGAAATTGTAAAAGTGGCCTTGTTCTATGGGGCGTCTTCTATTATTGTTGTTCATAACCATCCAAGTGGTGATCCAAAGGCGTCTGCAAACGATTTAATAGTTACCGATAAAATAATCAGGGCTTGTGGCGTTTTTGATATATCTGTACATGATCATATAATTGTGTCTAAAGGTGCTTATTTTAGCTGCTTATCTAAATAGTCCATTCAACTTGTTCTTCACTGTATAAGTTTCTATACAAATTTAATTCAATCAAAAGACTATAGGTTATTATTACAATTTAAGTTGATCCAGCTTATGTAGTCAAGTAGACCTTAGATAGGTTTGTTTTTTGTATTAAATACAATTATTTTTATATTGTGCTAGTTAATAGATGGATGTAGATTGAATTAAAAAAATCTATAACCAAAAATATTTAATTAGAAATGACAGTAATTACAAGATTTGCACCTTCACCTACAGGGTTTTTACATATTGGATCTGCCAGAACCGCTCTGTTTAACTACTTATTTGCTAAAAAAAATAAGGGTAAATTCCTTTTACGAATCGAAGATACAGATAAAGAACGATCAACTCAAGGCGCAACAAAGGCTATTCTTGAGTCCCTACAATGGCTAGGTTTAGATTATGATGATGAAGTAGTATATCAATCAACAAGAGATGTTCGGCATCAAGAAGTAGCACATGATCTGGTTAAAGCTGGTAATGCTTATTTCTGTTTTTCATCACAAGATGAAATTGCAGTTTTACGTGAAGAAGCTTTGGCAAAAAAAGAACATTTTATTTTTAGTAGTCCATGGAGAGAGGCGGATGTTGCAAAGTATCCAAAAGGTATAAAACCAGTAGTTAGGTTAAAAGCACCAAGAGAGGGAGTTACAATAGTCAAGGATCTCCTTCAGGGTGATGTAGTAGTCCAGAATGCTGGGTTAGATGATATGATTTTGCTCCGTAGTGATGGTAGTCCAACTTATATGCTTGCAGTTGTTGTCGATGATCACGATATGGGTATTACACATATTATAAGAGGAGATGATCACTTAAGTAATGCTCATCGTCAGCAAATTTTATACGAAGCACTAGGGTACATGGTTCCAGCTATGGTTCATATTCCTTTGATACATGGACCTGATGGAGCAAAATTATCAAAAAGACATGGAGCCCTTGGTACGATGAGTTACAAAGAAATGGGCTATTTGCCAGAGGCTTTGTGTAACTATTTGCTAAGGCTTGGATGGGGACATGGTGATGATGAGATCATTACCAGAGATAAAGCAATAGAATGGTTTGGTATTGAAGGGCTTGGAAAATCTCCTGCGAGACTTGATTTTAACAAAATGAAGTATTTAAATGCTCAGTATTTGAGGCAGAAAAATGATTCGGAGCTTAGTAATATAGTTATTAGTCTGATTGAAGAAGATCATAAAATATCTAATGTCTCCAAAGATAATATTCTAAAAGCAGTGCCCAGTTTGAAACCAAGAGCAGAGTTGCTTACCGATCTTAAACAAATGGCTATGATGTATGTGATTGATTTTCCAATTAATATCAGTGATGAGGCTCGTCAAATAATTCTTGAGACTGATGATAATCTTTTAAAACATGTAAAGGAAGTTCTTGCTGGTCTTCAAGAATTTTCAAAAGATTCAATTCAAGAAAAATTAAAAGAAGTTGCGGAAGAGAGAGGTATGAAACTTGGTGGTTTGATGCATTTTATTAGAGCATTTATAGCTGGGGATATAAAATCTCCAAGTGTTTTTGAGATGATTGAAATTTTAGGCCCGCAGCAGTCACTGCATAGATTAAAGAAATTGATATAAATAAATTAAAGCATGATAAAAGAATATCTGGCTAGAGATCTAGGTCTTAATAAGCTCTATAACGCTTATCTTATTAGTGTGGATAATGCTGATTCGGCAATGCATGAAATTTTAGAATTCATTAGTAGTAATTTTTATCAGCAACAGAATACCATATCTCACCCAGATTTTATGCTTGTAAAAAAAATGGAAGGTAATGTAAAAAATATATCAGTTGAGCAAATTAGAAATTTGCAGAATTTTTTAAGTAAAACATCCATTATTTCTGGTTATAAAACTGCTATTATTTATGGCGCAGATCAAATGAATATAAATGCTGTAAATTCTTGTCTAAAATTACTTGAAGACACTTCTAAAGATACATATATTTTTCTTATAACCACTAATATAGCTGCTATTTTACCTACCATTCGCTCAAGATGCGCAAAAATTAAGTATAATTATAGTGGTGTTATGACTAGCCCCTTTGATAAGATACATGGGCAAATTGATGATTATTATATAAGACCATTGCTTAAAACAACTAAGATTGATGAGCATCTGTCATATCTAAAAGCTTTTGCATCAAAAGATAGAGAGTTGTGGGTTGAATTTACAATTAATATTCAGAACTTAATGGCAAGGATTTGTAAAAAATTAACAGCTCAGGAAGTTTTGTTATAGCCTCTTGAGGTACAATTTCTAGAGCAATTAATGCCCGTATCAGTTAATCATATTGGTAAAAAATATGAGGAATTGATAAAATTAACGGAAGATACTATTAATTTTGATCTTGAGCTTAGAGCTAGTTACATTTTGTTGCTAGACATAGTAGTAGGCGCTAACTGAGTAAACATTGTCATCCTGAGCTTTTCGCAGAAAAGCGTGAGGATCTCCAGTGTTTTTCTCTATGATTTAAGCCAAGCAAGCCTGGATCCTTACGTCGGCCTACGACCTCCTCAGGATGACGTTTTTTGCTTTTTGAATCAGGGTCGGGAGAAGGTAAAGTTATTTTTTGCGTTAGTAAAATAACTTTACCACGCCAAGTATTTAGACTACTTGGGAGTATCTTTATCATCTTTGGTTTCTGGGTCGTCTAAGCCGTTATTTGGCTTTGTTGTTTCTACGTTTTGAGTCTGGGCAGCAATTTGTCTAAGTTCCCCAATAATTGCCGTAAATCTTTCCTTATCAATTAACCCAGGTATAAATATGCCATTAACTACATAAGATGGTGCACCTTTTATACCAAGACTTTTGGCAAGGTCAAAATTTTTCGCTATTAGCTGTTTGATGTCAAAACTACTAAGCTCATTTTCAACAATTGTATAATCAATATTATTAGCGGCCAATAATGCTTTTACCCCTTCTTCTGTTATAGGTTTCATTTTCATCATTTCATTATGAATAAGAGGAAATTTTTCTTCTGATATTTTATGTATGGCTAAAGCTATTTTAGTTGCGTACATAGAAGTTCCACCTAATATTGGTAGAGGGCGAAGGATGATTTTTACTCCTTGGTCATTTGCTAGTATTTCATTAGTAATTTCATTTGCTTGTTTACAAAAAGAGCAATTGTAATCATAGAAAACCACTATAGTTATATCGCTATCTTTTTTACCAAACATTGGAGGAGTACCGTCATCTTCGATACTAGACCTATTTTGTAATAAATAATCTGCTGCTTGCTTGTTTGAGTCTTCAGCTTTTTTTCTTTGCATGCTTTCAATAGATTCAATAAGAACCTCAGGGTGAGCTAAGATATAGTCATGAATTTTATTGTTTAACTCTTCTTCAGAAGATTTAGTTTCAGCAAGGTTTTGGTTTGTTGCCTTGTCATCAGTTGCCAGTGTGTTAGTAACAGAAGCTTTTGATACTTCAGGAGTTTTGAGTGTTTTGTATGCGAATAACGTCACTAGAACAAGAAAAATTATAAGTAATATACCGTTAAAAATTTTTTGCATAAATTATTTATGTTTTTAGTTACAAAATGCGAACGTGTTATAATTACTAGATAAATGTAGTTTGTGCAAAATAAAACAACCTGTCAAATAATAAATAATGTTTAGATATTATTTATTTGCTGCGATAATATCGTTTGCCTTATACCAATCAGGTGATTTTTCGTCCATTTCTTTTAGTGCCTCAGTTGCAAGCTTTCTTGCATCTTTTCTGTTGCCAGATTTATGAGCGATAATAGCTGAGTTAAGGTAGCTTTTAGCTTTTAGACCTTTCTTTTCGTAGTAAATGGCCATGTAATATAATGCTAACAAATTATCTGGTTCTTTTTCAATAACAAATAACAAATCTTTATAAAATTCAGTTAATTTTAATGGTTCGTTACCATATGTGTTAATTCCTACTATTGCCCGTCCAAGTATTATTAAAGGATCATTTTTCTTTAGCTCACAGGCAATATTATATTCTGTCAAAGCAATATTTTTGCCTGCTTCAAATAATATTTGTGCTTTTAGTTCATGATAATAAGGATCTTTGGGATGGTTCATTAGCAATCGATTAACATGATTTAAAGAATCATCAAAGTTACCAGCTCTAAAACATTCTATAGCTTTCATGTAGTGAGTAAATTCATCAACATTTTCTTTATAATCACATTTTGGTAGCACACTGAGTGCTGTGGTATAAGCAGCTAATTTGACGGAAATTCTATGAAATTTGTATATTAGTTCACCAGTATTTTGGCTTACACTAAATTTCGATCTATTATTATAGCTTTTTAAAACAAGTAGCCTATCATGACTTAGTGGATGAGTTTGTTCATAAGGGTTTACAAGGTTGCTTTTTGAATCAATTTTTGTTTGCTCAAAAAATTTGATCATACCGATGCTACTATGATGGGCTTTTTCAAGCAGTTTTAAGGCCATCTGATCTGCACTAGATTCAAATGCTCTGGAATATGCTTGTATGGATCTTTCAGCGACGTGATTCCCAGCTATCATAATGGCAATTCCAGGAGAACCAGTACCGATAGCCGTCGCAAGACCTATTGCTGCGCTACCCATTGCAACAAGTGTATAATTATCTATCACTTCTTGCCTACGACTAATATGCTGTCCAAGTATATGACCAAGTTCATGGGCAACTACTCCGCGCAAGACGTCAGGGTC
>CAMCTQ010000055.1 GCA_945878545.1 Rickettsia typhi | reverse complement strand
AGTAATGCCTTACAGATATCTTGAATTGCTTATGTCGGCTGGAATTGCTTATATAGTATTTTCAGAAGTGCCTACTAAGTCAACTATTTACGGTGCGTTGGTAGTAATACCATCAACATTATTTATTATTTATTCGGAAAAGAGAGAATTCAATAAACAAGCCAAGGAACGTGAATCTGGAGCAACAAAATGAATAAGCGCAAATTAATTATAACAAGTGGTATTGCGAATAGTTTTGAATGGTACGACTATGCCTTATTTGGTCATTTTGCTCCAATAATTGGGCAAAAATTCTTTCCGAGTGCCGATCCAAGCACTTCCTTGCTTTACGCTTTTTTGGTTTTTGCTGTTGGGTATTTGATGAGACCAATAGGAGGTATTTTTTTTGGAGTAATCGGTGATAAATTTGGGCGTAGAGCGGCGCTTAGTGCGTCGATTATTTGCATGGCTTTTCCGACCGCTGCAATAGGCTTTTTACCAACATATGAAACAGCTGGTATAGCTGCAACAAGCATGATGATATTAGTCAGGATGTTGCAAGGTCTGTCCATGGGTGGTGCGCTAACAGGATCCATATCTTTTGTCATTGAACATAGTCAAAAGAATCAAAGAGGTTTTACTTCTAGTTTTTCAATGTCTAGTATTTGTATAGGTATTTTATTTGGTTCTTTGGTATCATACTTAACAAGATCAGTTTTTACACCTGAGCAATTTGATTCTTGGGCGTGGAGATTACCATTTTTAATTGGTATATTGATTTTTTTTGCTGGTATTTACATTAAGAAGCATACAGCTGAAACTCCTTTATTTCTTGATAGTCAATCACATGGCAAAATAGAACAAAACCCATTAAAATTTGTTTTTAAAAATCACTTCTTTGATATGTTAGTTTCGATTTTTATTAATGGGACTGGCTCAGTAATATTTTATGTTGAATCTATATATTTGATATCATACTTAAAAATACACAGAGGATTTGGTGAAAGTGAAGTAAGCAATTTGGTCAATATTTGTTACATTATTATGATAGTAGTAACTGTTTTTGGTGGATGGCTTTCTGATAAAATAGGTAGAAAAAGAATCTTTGTTATTAATTTGCTGATTATAATCTTAACTTCCACTTTCTTACTTGAATCTTTTGAATTTGGGGACTTTAATTCTATCATTGTGGCACAAATTATTATCGCAATTTTGGCTGCAATGTACATAGGCCCAGAACCAGCTCTTCAGGCTGAGTTATATCCAACTAACATAAGAAGTACTGCTCTTTCTATTTCTTATAATACTGCTACAAGTGTTTTTGGTGGTACAGCTCCATACATAATGGAATCTTTAGTACAAAATGGTAATATGGGATCAGGTGCAATCTACGTAATAATGTGTGCTATTCTTAGTTTAATAGCCTTGTATTTTTATGTTGATAGGTCGGAAAACGACCACAGACTACCGTAAGAAATATTTAAAGACTAAAAAGTAAAAGCAAATAACTATGCAAAATAGATCGTCATCAGATTCTGCGGTTTTGTTGGAGTTAGATGAGGCACAAGTAATAAAGAAACTACTGCCTAGATTTAAATTTCCTGCACCGGAGCAAGAATCAATTATTACCAGAGCCCAACAATTGATTGCTGTAATAAGAGAAGATAGAAGCTTTTCTATCGAAGAATTTATTAATAGATTTAGTCTCTCTACAGATGAAGGAGTAGCAATGATGTGCTTAGCAGAAAGTCTGCTGAGGATACCAGACTTAAAAGTAAGCAAAGAATTTGTTAGTGATAAATTATCTAATAAATCATGGGAATCATTCTTATTTAAGAAAGCAAAATCATTTAAAACAATTTTCTCTTCCTTTGGTATATATTTCTCAGGAAAATTTACAGATATTGTTAAAGCAGATAACATTTTTACCAAACTAATTGATAGATTTGGTCAGCCAGTTTTTTTGAAAATCTTGAGACAAGCAATCATGTATATTAGTAAATCATTTGTATTTGCTGAAAATATAGAGTCTGCTTTGGAGAGAATTCAGGATTTTTCAGGATATAAATTTGCCTTTGATTTACTTGGTGAATCAGCAAGGACAAAAAGACAATCAGAAAAATATTATAAAGATTATATCGATGCAATAAATTGTATCTTTAAGGCCTTGACCCTAAAAATGGCAGTAGATAGTGATATAGCATCAAAGCCAAATCTATCCGTTAAATTAACTGCTTTGTATCCTAGATTTGAATATGCAAAATTACATGATATAAGGCAAGAATTAATGCCAAAAATTATTAATTTAATAGAAAAAATCAAAGAGAGTAATCTGACAATTACTTTTGACGCAGAAGAGTCCTTTAGGCTGGATACTTATATTGCTTTTTTAAGTGAGGTTATAGAACAACCAGTTTTTAAAGATTTTAATGGTATTGGTCTTGTAGTCCAAGCTTATCAAACTAAGAGTTATAGTTTAATAGAAAAGGTCATTTCATTAGCAAAAAAAACTAGTAAAAAGATATCTATAAGGCTGGTAAAGGGCGCATACTGGGATAGTGAGATTAAATATGCTCAAATAAATGGTTTAGAACGCTACCCAGTTTTTACAAAAAAAGAATATACCGATGCAAATTACATTGCTTGTGCAAAGTTAATGCTAGAAAACGATGATTACATATACTCACAATTTGCTACTCATAATGCTCTAACCGTTTCTACGATAATAGAAATGGCAGGAAATAAATCTTATGAGTTTCAAAAACTTTATGGAATGGGGGACGTGCTGCATTCTCAATTAGTGGAGAAAACAAATGTAAGGATTTATGCTCCTGTAGGCAAATCGGACGACCTACTTGCGTATTTAATGCGTAGATTATTGGAAAACGGCGCGAATGGTAATTTTGTAGGCAAAGTAATTTCGCCAGATGTTCATCTCTCTGAACTTAGCTTTAATCTGCATGATAAAATTTTAAATTTATTAGGTGCTGGTAATAGGATTCCTTTACCAGAAAATATTTATCCAAATAGGAAAAATGGTATGGGTTACGATTTAGGATACAAAACAAATTACGATTATCTTCAAGAAAAAGTTGCGAGTTATTTCTCCAATACCCATAAGATAGGATCAATAATAGATGGCAGGGAAATTATAACATCCAAAAATTCAAAGGAGTATTTTTGTCCGGCAAAAATTGCTGAGAAATTCTCGGATGTTTGTTCTGCTACACAGACTGAAATTAAACAATCAGTAGATTCTGCTTATAAAGAATTTAATAATTGGAGTAAAGTAACGGTAGAAGCTAGAGCCTCTACCATAGAGAAAATATCTTATGCTCTTGAAGATAATAAATTTGAATTATATTCATTGCTTATAAAAGAAGGGGGAAAATCTATTCATGATGCAATAAATGAGACTATTGAAGCAATTGATTTTTGCAGATATTATGCAAGCCAGGTAAGAATAATCATGAAGGATAAGATTCTTCCTGGTCCTACTGGGGAGAGAAACGTATTATCAATGCATGCTAGGGGAGTTTTTGTCTGTATAAGTCCATGGAATTTCCCGTTAGCGATATTTATGGGACAAGTAGTAGCTGCATTAGTTACTGGAAATACAGTCATAGCAAAACCTGCAGGGCAAACTTCTGTTATTGCTAACTTTGTAGTCAAGCTAATGCATAAAGCTGGAGTCCCTAAGTCTGCACTACAGTTAGTCATCACTTCCGGTAGTAATATTAACAACTATGTATTAACAGATGAGAGAATTGCTGGAGTAGTGTTTACTGGTTCTTGCGAGACATCTCGGGCTATTAATTTAACATTAGCAAACCGTGACTCTGGTATTGTTCCATTTATTGCTGAAACAGGTGGTCAAAATGCGATGATTGTTGATAGTTCAGCTCTACTCGAACAAGTAACAGACGATGTTCTTGCTTCTGCATTTTATTCAGCAGGACAGCGGTGTTCAGCTCTGCGTGTGCTTTATGTGCAAGAAGAAATATATGATAGTTTATACAATCTAATAAAAGAAGCTACTGAGACACTAAAAATTGGAGATACGGTTGATTTTAGTAATGATATAGGAGCTGTTATTGATAAAAATTCTTTCGATAATTTGGCTAAACATATCTCTTATATGAAAGAATCTGGCTTCAGGATTTGCTCTCATCCACAAGCGAATAGTTTGAAAGATGGAAATTATTTTTATCCTCACATTATAGAGATTAATTCAATTAATGATATTCCTGGTGAAAATTTTGGACCAATATTACATATAATAAAATATAAAAGTATGGATATGGATATAATTATTGATGAAATCAATAATTATGGGTTTGGTTTAACTTTTGGTATTCATAGTAGGATTGAAGAAAAGATAGAATATTTAAGATCCAGGATTAGAGCTGGTAATATTTACGCCAACAGATCAATTGTTGGGGCAAAAGTAGAATCTCAGCCATTTGGTGGAGAAAACAAGTCTGGTACAGGATTTAAGGCTGGTGGACCACATTACTTACTAAAATTTTTACTAGAGAGAACAACATCTTTTAACCTTACAGCCATAGGTGGAAATATAGAACTGTTAAGGGGGTAGAAGTATTAGGAAATTATATAATTTCTTAATAAACGTAGATTCCATTTACATTTTGTGTTTTTTGTACTAATTTTACCTGGCTACGTTTACTTCTTTGGACTTAAGCACCTGTAGCTCAACTGGATAGAGCGTTGCCCTCCGAAGGCAGAGGTCGTTGGTTCGAATCCAATCAGGTGCACCATTTTAAATTTAAACAACTTAAAAATATAAATAAAAAATGTCAGAAATCTTACTTGGTAAGCAAGTTGAATATAAATGTAATTATGATAGTTCCTTATTGTTTCCTATAAAAAGGAGTTTGGCTCGGAATAAAATAATTACTCAATCAGAACTTCCATTTAATGGTTATGATTTATGGAATTGCTATGAAGTATCATGGTTGAATCTAAAAGGTAAACCAGAAGTTAGAATCGTGCATTTTATTGTGCCAGCTAATTCAGAATGTTTAATTGAATCAAAATCTATTAAATTATACTTAAATTCCTTCAATAACACCAAATTTACAGACGAACAGGAAGTATTCGATCTTATACAATCTGATTTAAGCCATGCAGCAGGCTTAGCAGTTGAAGTATTCATAAATAAATTATCTTACTATAAAAACCAAACTTTGAATCTTTTTGACGGTATTTTACTTGATGAAATTGATGTAGAAATTTCTGATTACCAGGTTAATTCTGATTTACTAAAAATGGAGTTAGATTCAGCTGAGCATATCGTAGAAGAGACTCTATATTCGAATTTATTAAAATCTAACTGCCTTGTTACTGGTCAGCCTGATTGGGCATCTGTGCAAATCAAATATAGTGGTAAGAAAATAAATCATCAATCATTGCTGAAATACTTAATTTCCTATAGGAACCATAATGGTTTTCATGAAGAGTGTATAGAGCATATATTTGTTGAT
The DNA here is from genome assembly GCA_945878545.1 of Rickettsia typhi. Taxonomy (GTDB): domain Bacteria; phylum Pseudomonadota; class Alphaproteobacteria; order Rickettsiales; family Rickettsiaceae; genus Megaera; species Megaera typhi_A. The sequence goes on along the minus strand of CAMCTQ010000055.1, from coordinate 2,166 downwards.
ATACTAGAAAACTGCAGACCAAAAGAACTGACTGTTTTTGCAAAATATACCAGAAGAGGTGGTGTTGATATTAGTCCCTTTAGAACTAACTTAGGCGCAAAAAACACAGAAATCATTAAAGTTCGTGATGTAAGACAATAATCATATAGGATATGGAACTTCAGTTAATATATACTTAAGTGTATAAGTTAACATTAAGAGGTGTATAATCGAAGTTCTATATGAGTAAAAATAAAAAAACAACAAAACGACCTGATGCAAAGAAAGTTTTAGCAAAACCCGCAAGCACAGAAGAACTGAATATCAAAGATCCAAGCCCTAAGGTAGCTGATAAAGCATCTAATAAAAAATGGGATAATATGTTCAATTTTGCAGCTGACGAGGCTAAAGAAAAAATGCAGAATTTCATGAATGCAGGTATAGGATCCTTGTGCGGACCTAGTTTAAATAATCATTGTGAAAAAAGTATAGCAAATAACATGATAACGAAATTATCTGCTAATATCAGGCATAATTTTGAACAAAACATGGAACTTAGTCAAGATGCACTAAAATGCAAGACTGCAGTAGATGTTATTGAATTTCAGCGTAAACATTTCGAGATAAATTATAAAAATACAGTAAAACTATTAAATGATCTTTTTTATGATATGCAAAGCGCAACTACCGAGAGTATAAATATTATACAAAAAAAGACTAGTACGACTTAGAGCTTTACTTGGCATGATGGCTTGTTCTTAGGCGACTACCCTGTTTTACGGGTACACCATTACTAAGAGTTCAATAGATTAATGACATTAAATCAGGACTGTTCTTATGCGTTCTTGCGATTGAAGTTTTTCATCAATATGATAAAGCGGACTCCGTGGTTCACCCATACCCACTGCTACGGAGTGCAAAACTCAGTTATTTCAAAATCCAGCTTATATAGTAAGATTTAACAAAGTCATTGACATGACACCTAAGGATGCTTTAGTGTGCGAGTTAATGTTAATTAACAAATGTGGTGTATATATATGGCTAAAGCGCTAAATAGTGCTAAAGAAATAGTAGTGATGAATCATGACATAGTAGTAGACACATTCAGTCAGATTTATCAACTGAATCCTCGTCCAGAGGAAGGTGATTTGTTCGACTGGGCCGAAAATATCATGTCGTTCAAAACGCTTGAAACAATGTGCTTAGTCTACATAAAAAGAATGGAAGAGAATGATTTTCTTAACGAAAAACAACTCGAAATCTTGGAAATAATGATGATAAAAACCCTAAATGCTTTAAAGGGGGGAGGTAGTGGAATACCAAGAGAACTATCTGCTATAATTTCTATAGATATAGATTCATATTCTTTATATAACATAGAACACAGAAGCAACTTATTAACCTTTGATATAAGTGGCAGTGATGTGCTTTATACAGTAAGTAAAAAATTATATGAAACAGAAACAATCTACAGAGAAAATAATGGTCTTGGGCTATCCAGTCCTTTTACTGAGTTACATAAATCTTTTCAAAAAACCCATAGTATAAGCCAAAAATTTAACGTGGTAGAAGAGGCTTTGTACAATGTTGGATTACAAGCAGAACTTATTGTTAATGTGGTATGTAATTATCTGGAGGGTTTTGGTATAAAAAGTAGTAAAACAGCGATATCTAACTATCTACTATGTTGTACAAATGATCAAGATCCAAAAAGGATTGTTGATACTATACTTGAATATATGGAAGAACCATCGTGTGTAAATTATCAAGGATTAGTTACTTTACTAGATCAGTATTTTTGTAGGGATAGTATATCTATCTTTAGAAGTAGCCCTTCTAATATAAAATTTTTAATTACCGAATATACTGGTATCGAACCATATTACATTTGTGATACTCCTATTATTCTAGGAGAAGAAAGCAGTCTTGTGGAATATTTACCTTAAAATTACTACAACGTCTTCTCCACAGTATAGTCTAATTTGTATGCTTTATAGCATAAGAAAGAAAATGTATGATTATTGACTAAAAACAACCTCTGGTTTACTGTGCAGTCTTAAGCTATAACAAAATTTAGTTATGGTAAGCGAATTTTACAAAAGCGTGAAATAATAAGAGGTATATATATTATGGCTAAAGCGTTAAGTAGTGTAGTGATGAATCATGACATAGTAGTAGACACATTCA
>CAMCTQ010000054.1 GCA_945878545.1 Rickettsia typhi | reverse complement strand
TCACTGCTGCTATGATAGCAACAGGGATTTCCACTGAGAAATACAAACAAATTACAAAAGATACAAATCTCAAAGGATTACTCGGAGAAGGTTTTGTCATCAACAAGGATGGTAAACCATTATTAGATTTACTAAAAAATACTATTCGTAGTAACATTTCAGAGTTTCTTGAAAACGCTGATGTACTTGATCTCTGTGGTCAACGTTTGCAAGAAATAGATAAACAGAAATTAGCGGCAGAATCTTTACCTCAATCAGAAAAAGAAGAAACTTTATCAGAGCTTACAAGGCAAGAGAATATCCTATTAGAAGTGATTAGTTCTGATGGTAAATCAATAGAAGAAATAAAAGAAAAAGCTCTTGACCAGGAAGGGAAAATCTTGTTCAAAGATTTAGCTCTACTAAGGGTTATGGCTCCAGATACATTCAAAGACCTAGTTGTTACAGCTACCAGAAGAGACACAGGCGATTTAACAATTTTTGATAGCAGAAACACTCCTGATGTAGAAATTGCTCTAGCATGCAGAGCGTCCGCTTCTATCCCTATAGTATTTGAACCAGTCACTATTAATGGTAACCAATATGTAGATGGCGGATATAGAGATAACCTGCCTTTAAGCCATTTTAATAAAGAAAATGCAAATGGTCCTAAAGATATATCAGATAATCCCGAAGAAATTCAATCGGCAAAAAAAACTGGTCGTACATTAGCATTAGCTTTTGGTTCTGGCATGGATGATTCCGCTAACGTAGCTATTTATAGCGCTCAAGAGAAGATAGTAAATCCTGGGAAAATAGTACAGTTCTTGATGGATGTAGTTTTCAAAGTACTAGCGAGAGTAGGAGGGATTTTTAAATATTCAGAAGAAGAAAACAAAACTTTTGAAAGAGTGCGAGAAAATGCTCTAAATACTGTAGTTTTAGATACTGGTGATGTTGGGACTCTATCTTTTGACTTGGCTCAAGAAAAGGCAGAGTATCTTCATATTAAAGGCTTTATGCAAACTTCAAGATATCTAGACAATCACGATATTGTACCAATAAAAGATCCAAATTTCGAAATGAAAGATTTCTTCTTAAAAGTATATGAAGATTCACAAGCTAAAAGTACAATTCAAAGTTGGAAAGACAAAGTAGTTGGTGGTAAAACTGAAAAACTAAAAGTTTTACTAGAATTCTGCAAAGACGAACCTTGGCAAAATAAAAGCAAGGAGGAAGTATTATCTGATGTAATAACTATTTCGGCAACAGCTAGAACATCAGGTAAGGTTACAGCTGATACAAATACTATAAAAGCTTTGACTGGTGCCTTAAATGATTCATTTACACCAGAAACAGTTAGACTGGATTTTGTAAAAACTCTTGGGATAGATGTGCAAAAAGATAAAAGATTTGATAACACAAAAACTCTAAGCCAAAATATGGCTAAATTTAAATTTGAAGATAGCGACTTTAAAGAGTTTCTTAAAAACAAACAAGCTACTAGCACTCGTGAAGGCCCAAAATCGATGAGCGAAAAAATAAAAGAACAGCAAGCGCAAAATGCAACTAAAACTAGAGAGGTTTAGATAGCAGGAGCGTTGCAGGTTGACGCTCCCAGAATCTGATGCAAAAAATTCTTATCTCAGAGTAAAACACTTACTTCTCTACGCTCACTCACACTTATCCAAATCAGACACTTTTGCTAATTCATAAAAAATGATAATAATCTGCTGATTAGTTTATCTATGCGGTTATTAGCTGATTTGTCTAAAGCAAACTTAGATGCTAATTGTTGAATTAGAGCCATTGCTTCTTCGGCAGCGTTTCTTTTATTTTCTATATCATCAGCTATGTCCTTTTGATTACCTTCATCCTTCTTAACTGCTATTTGATTATTATCAACATGTTCCTTCAAAGAAGCCAAAATATCGCTAGGTGCTGAGTCACCACGAGATGATAAAAATCCCAACCAATCATAATCTTCTAAACCATGTGCAAAATTTGATATCTCTCGTTCTATGCCAAAAGAAATAAGTTCGCCAGATGAAATAATTATTTGAGAAAAATTAGCAGTTGTAGAAAGATACTTTGCAGAAGCGGGGGTTATTTCCACGCCACTGGACACAGAAATTTTATCTTTAGGGGCTTGCATTTTATCAGACACAAATTGCTTTAATTTATCTAGCATTGTTTGTTGTGATTTTAAATAGTCCTCTCCCATCACTGTTTTGTAAGTTATAATAACATCTGAGCCGTTTGTTGTAATTTGTAAGTTGGAAAAATTGCAGTTGCTACAACCACAAACAAGACATTTTTTGAAAATCATTTTCTCTTCGCCTTTTTCGACATTATCTGGTTGTATTTTCGAAACGCTGACATCTTGTAACTCTTGTAATAGAGTGATTGATTCTGTATCTAGCTTTGTTACTTCCCTAGGCACAAAATTTATTGCCCGAGAAATATCTGAGATTTTAGCCAATTTATCTACAGACACAGGAGTTGTTTCTTCCGTCAAGCTTGCCTCTACGTTTGATTGTTCACCCAATTGTTTTCCTGGAAAAGGAAGTATTTGATTATTTGAGTTAATTACGTTCATAATGTTTCCATCTTTTAATATTTGATATAAGCGCTGATACATTAATCTCAAGCAAGACTCATGCCACTAAAAAGGTGAGTGGGTCAATATTAGACTCCTTGACTGCTATTTTTATGTACCACAACATCTATGTAGTAACAAAAAACCCTCACCTTATTTCTCTATACTATTTATCCGATAAAACCACTTAATTTATCTATAAATAAAATTTGATTAATAACTATATGTAGTATGTCAAGTAAAAAAACATACAATATCTACAAAAATAACTGTTGAAGCAAAACAAGTTTATGCACTATGATTAAACCTAATTGGATCTCGAATGTGATCTTAGAATTCGTGTTACTGGGGGAAATAATGTCTAAAAACAAAGGAAACAAGTACAAAGTAAAAATCGACAGAAGTCGCGATAGTTTGCTAACTGATTTTGGCAAAGCTGTTCTAAAAGATCGCTACTTAATAGAAGGAGAGGACTATCAAGATTTATTTGCAAGAGTTGCAAGCTATTATGCAGATAACGAAAATCATGCTAACAGGATCTACGACTACATTAGCAAACTACATTTTATGCCAGCTACTCCAATACTCAGCAACGGCGGAACTGATAGAGGTTTGCCGATTTCTTGTTTTCTAAACGAAACCGATGATAGCTTAGAGGGTATTGTTGAACTCTGGACCGAGAATGTTTGGCTAGCGGCTAAAGGTGGTGGAATTGGTAGTTATTGGGGTAATGTTCGCTCAATTAACGAAACTGTTCGTGGTAATGGTAAAACCTCTGGTATTGTCCCATTTTTAAAAGTTCAAGATTCTATGACTCTGGCAATTTCTCAAGGATCACTTAGAAGAGGTAGCGCAGCAGTTTACCTGCCAATTGATCATCCTGAGATTGAAGAGTTTATTGATTTGCGTCGCCCTACTGGTGGCGATATAAATCGTAGAGCTCTAAATTTACATCATGGAGTTGTAATTCCTGATAGTTTCATGGAAGCGGTTGAAAATAATGGAACTTGGGAACTGAGGAGCCCTTATGATGGAAGTATAGTAAATACAGTTAGAGCGAGAGATATATGGACCAAACTTTTGACTACCAGAATCGAAACAGGTGAACCTTATATTCTATACATTGATGCTGTAAATAAATATATTCCAGAACATCATAAGAAATTAGGATTAAAAGTAAAAACTTCTAATCTTTGCTCAGAAATTACTTTGCCAACGGGTCTTGATCATTTAGGTAATTATAGAACGGCTGTATGTTGTTTATCGTCATTAAATCTTGAATATTATGAAGACTGGAAAGATGATAAGGAGTTTATACCAAATATCATGAGGTTTCTTGACAATGTTCTTGAAGACTTCATTATAAAAGCTCCAGATACCATGAGTAAAGCTAAATATTCGGCAATGAGGGAGCGTAGTATTGGTCTTGGTGTTATGGGATTTCACTCTTTCTTGCAAGCACAAAATGTGCCTATGGAATCAGTGATGGCCAAAGTTTGGAATAATAAGATATTTGAATATATAAGCAAGGAGGTAAACGCTGCTTCTATTCTTCTATCTGAAGAAAGGGGAGCTTGCCTAGATGCTGCGGAAGTAGGAGCTAAAGAACGTTTTAGTAATAAAACATCTATTGCTCCTACTGCTTCTATTTCGATTATTTGCGGCAATTCTTCACCAGGAATTGAACCTTTTGCTGCTAATAGTTTTACACAAAAAACCTTAACAGGATCTTTTACTGTAAAAAATAAAAACTTAGTCAGGTTACTTGATAAAAAAGGTTTTAATACAGAGCAAGTTTGGTCATCTATTTCAACTCATGAAGGTTCAGTACAACATTTAACTTTTTTATCTGATCATGAAAAAGATGTCTTCAAAACTGCCTATGAAATTAATCAAAATTGGATCATAGAGTTGGCGGCTGATCGGACACCTCATATTTCGCAAGCTCAGTCACTAAATATTTTTATAGCCGGGAATGTCAGTAAGAAATACTTGCACGATATTCACTTCAAAGCTTGGAAAAAGGGAGTGAAAAGTATGTATTATTCGCGTTCAACTTCGATCCAAAGAGCTGATAAAGTATCTCATGCAGTGTTAACAGACAAGGGGATGGCTGATTTGGAGAAAAGAAATAATGCTAATTTAGAAGTAAAAAACTCTAAAGACACTGATTATGATGAATGTTTGTCATGTCAGTAGGGTGGCCTATAGCTTTGACAGTGCCTAGTTTATTTAAAAATAATGTGATAGCAATATGAATAATAAATGGATCGAAAATATAAATATAGAACCTTTATTAAAGGCTTTCTCGAAATTTGAACAATTTAGAGTAAATAGCGTAACCGAGCAAGAAAAAGCTGGGACAATACAAGCATTTGAATATTGTTTTGAACTGGTTTGGAAAATTATGAAACGGTTGCTAGAAGAGCGAGGTAAAATAGCTAATTCACCAAAGGAAACTTTTAGAATGGCTGCTCTTGAGGGTTTTATTTCTGATCCAGAAATCTGGTTTGATTTTTTAAGGAAGCGAAACTTAACAGTTCATACTTATCAGGAATCCGAAGCCGAAAATATCCTTGCTATTACTGAATCTTTTTCGTTTGAAATAAAGGCGTTTTTGCAAAAAATAGGTTTTGTAAATGATCAACATTAAACCAAAGCATCTTGATACCATACTTAGTATACTCGGAAAATATAATTATAATTTCTATGTGTTCGGCTCTCGAATTACGGATAAAGTTAAAGAATTTTCCGATCTGGATTTGTTTTACACGGAGGATATTCCAGAAAAAATTATTATGAATATAGAAAATGAGCTTGAAGAATCGGATCTACCTTACAAGGTTGATATAGTAAATTATAACAAGTGTGATAAGACTTTCCAAAAAATCATGAAATCCGGATATGTCAAATTGCAGCGGGAATAAATAGAGCTTTATGGAATTTATAGTTTCCAATGAGCAATAACACAACAAACAAGGAGAAATTAAAATGTCATTATTATCAGCTAAACCAATTTATAAACCTTTTTCATATCCTTGGGCTTATGAGGCTTGGCATACACAGCAAAAGATTCATTGGTTACCGGAAGAAGTTCCTCTAGCTGATGATGTAAAAGACTGGAAATATAATCTTACTCCTGGTGAGAAGCACTTACTTACCCAAATATTCAGGTTTTTTACACAAGCTGATATTGAGGTAAATAATTGCTATATGAAGCATTACTCAAAAGTATTTCAACCAACTGAGGTACAGATGATGCTATCTGCTTTTTCAAACATGGAAACCATACATATAGCGGCTTATTCACATTTACTTGATACTATTGGTATGGATGAAAGCGAATACCAAGCTTTCATGAAATACAAGGAAATGAAGGATAAATATGATTACATGCAAAGATTTGGCGTAGAAACCAAAGAGGATATAGCTACTACTCTTGCGGTATTTGGCGCTTTTACAGAAGGCCTACAACTTTTTGCATCTTTTGCTATTTTGCTAAATTTTCCCCGTTTTAATAAAATGAAAGGAATGGGGCAAATAGTTACTTGGTCGGTACGCGATGAAACTCTTCACACTAACTCCATAATTACCCTATTTAAAACTTTTGTACAAGAAAACCCAGAAGTATGGAACGAAACACTCCGAAGCAGATTATATGAAGCTTGCGCAACTATAGTCCATTTTGAAGATGCATTTATCGAACTTGCTTTTGAAGTTGGGGGTATTGAGGGCTTGACTGCAAGGGAAGTTCGCCAATATATCAGATATATTGCTGACCGCAGGTTAATGCAGCTTGGTTTAAAAGAAATATATTTAGTGGATAACAACCCTCTTCCTTGGCTTGACGAAATATTAAACGGGGTTGAACACACTAATTTTTTTGAAAACAGAGTTACTGAATATACCAAAGCTGCAACGGTTGGTACCTGGGAAGAAGCATTTGATGATATGGATAAGAAAACAGAAAGATCAACGGTTTAGTACATCATTCATTTGGTAAATCACAGTGTATTGGTGATAATAGCCTAAGAACACGTTACGTCGAGGATTTCAAAGAACGATGCGGCCATCTTAGTAACAACACCTAAGAAACAAAAGAGGATTTGGTATTGTTTTGTAGTAAAGCTGGATGGTTATGCCCATAAATGGACTCTTCATGGCGTGTTCTTGCCCCAACTTCTTGAAAGCAGTTACAAAAACTATTGCTTGTCGGAATTCAATTTCCTTTCCCTGAACAAAACTATTTGAATGTTCATAAAAATATCAAAGATTAATAAATAGCCATTCTTTAATATTTAATTTACAAAGTTGTAGCAATTCTATAGAATTTTAACAATAGCTTTTTAACTATTTGGGCTAATTTTATAATTCACTGGCTTGAATAGTCTAAGAGTTATGTTGGTATAGTCGTTTAAGTTGAATTTGCGTACGTTGTTATTCGTCGCTCTCCTAGTATTTCTAGGCTTCGCTCTTCGCGCCTAGTACGCAAATTCAACTTAAACGACTATAAAGTAAAAGCAGTAATAAATCTTCGTACTAATTTACATTACTTAATTTTGTACGGGGTTTTTGAACTTAAAAAATAGGAAAGGTAATAGATATGAAAGGTAATGGAACTGGTATAGAGGGAGGAGATCATTGGAATCCTGAAAATATTACGGCATTTGCCACAGGGATGGGGGGCTTCGTAGTGTCTTTATTAACGTTTGCTTATATAAAATTTAAGCAGCAATTTAGTGATGAACAGAAGACAGAAATCCAGCTTAAGACTATAATGCATGAAGGTGGCAGAAGAGAAATAACAGTCACTATAAATTTAAACAATGATGAGAGGTATACAGCCGAATATGTAGCTCTCTTAAATGGTAAGAGCAATCCAGCTGGCGCACTAAATGATGCAGCGCCTGATACTATGGATGATTTACTCCCTGTATCACCTGTTATGGCTGAAAACATGCAAACAGTTATGGGTAACAACAACCTAGGGGACAAAATAATAGGAGCAACAAGGAATCACGTTGTTAGAGATGTATTAAATACGATAATAAAGCTAGAACAACTTCAGTTATTGGGTCAGGACGGGAAT
>CAMCTQ010000053.1 GCA_945878545.1 Rickettsia typhi | reverse complement strand
CTTCTTATTTATTTGATCTTCATTTAGGTAAAGGTGCCATAGATTATGTTGATTCCGCAGAAGAGAAAGAAGGGGATGACATGCCTATTATTGGAGATGGGATGGATAATGCTAATGCTTTTGAATAGTTTTGAGAATTTTAAAATGTTAATAGCCTTATAACGCCTAAAATCTTGCTTTTCTTAATTTTACTCTAACTCTATTTACAAATGCGGCAGAACCTAGTGGTGTATGCAAAATAGTAGTTTTAGCGGCATCGTCAAGTTAATGAATTAACTTGACGATGCCGAGATTATCTTTTCCTCCTGGTTTACAACTATACTAGCATGCTCTAAACGCACTACCTATTTTAATCTTGCATATCTCCTCTAGTGTTTTTTCTATAATCGAAACTATCACCCTAGATTTCATAAGTTCCTCCGTATGTTTCTGTATTTGGTTGCAGCGAGAGAGGGAAGATAATTAATACTTAATTACTAAACTACAGATTTTTATTAAAAAATTTATTGAACCATTGATTACTAATATGCTACTCTTAAGATGTAGTCTATTGAGCTTATTTAGATTTAGTTTAAAACCACTCAAATTATGAGGTAAATATGATAACAAATGGCAAATTATATCTAATGGTTGAAAAAAAATCTTATGTACATTTTTTTGGAGGATAATATGGTGACAAGGCAGGTAATAATAGGGCTATTAGCCTTCATTGCAGCAGTTTCTTATATCCAAGGCAATGCCTTGAGAGAGTGTGTTGATGCAAAAAATCTTAATAGTAGCGGGTATTGTGATTATCCTTATTGGAATATTGTGGCCCTTAGTAGATTATTCTAAGTTTGGATCGTTTACCGGGTGATATAATAATTAGAAGAAGACACTTATACCTATCTATTCTCCAGTAATGACTTGCCTAATTATTAGCATAATATACATGTTTATCGCATGGCTGCTTAGAAGGTTAGTTATTAATTTCATATATAGTCGTTGAGGGTAGAAAATAATGATCAATAACAATCAAAAAATAACTTATATTTTAGTGTCGAACGGATCTAAAGCCAATATTTATATAAGTAATATGAATAAACATAATTTAACATTAATTAATACTTTAGAGTCTCAAACCGCAAGAATGCATAGCTATGAATTAGGCAGCAAAAAACCACATGGAATATTTGAAAGAAATACACCGGAATCAAGAGTTGATTTACGGGCAAAGGAAGAGGAGAAATTTATACATTGCGTTGCTGAATTATTAAATAAAGATGCAGCAACAGGACAATTCCAAAGTCTTGTGTTAATTTCCCCTTCTAAATTTCTAGGTAAACTGCGACGCATGCTTAAAAAAATAACTACTAAGTCTGTAATCAAAGAGATCAAAAAGGACTTGGTACATATGGACGAACAAAATTTAAAAACTTATATTTGGGAATGAAATCCATTTATTATAAATTTTGTAATAAACTGCCTGTGAGATTTGCACCTATGGTAAAGGAATAATGGCTCTCAAGGCATGAGATTGTAAGACCAAGATTCCTTTAGATTTCTCATTGCTTTTAGACTCTACTTCACTTAAATCAGCTGTAAGGTAAAACTTCATGCTCGTTGTTCTTGGGGTGCTACTTTGTCAAATTATACAAACTGATCATTGATGAAATATTATGTTGTACATAGTCAATTCTGATGCTATGCGAATTAAGTGATTGGCGGAATCCACCTAAAGCTTTTTGTGGATTACGTACATACATAGTATTGAGTTTAGTATATTGTGTACGTAACTGAAAACTAATACTACGTTTAGCATATGATAGAACCTTATCGCTAAACTCTGGCATGTTACCAAAATCCCTGAGTAGCTTGTACGCAGCAAGTAACCCTTCACTCCTAGTAGCTGCTTGTGTAGATGATGGATCTCCATTGTTATTATGAGCTCCAGGGTAATCTGGGTGTTGAGATTTTAAAATTTGGCGATGCATAATCGCTTGGCAAATATTAGCAGTATGATCAATGTAGATTTTATCTGGAGTGATTCTGTAGAGTTCGTTCAGGCCGTATAGCATCCAATGATCATGTTGCAAATCTATAGCTTTGATTCCAGCGTCTCGAACATTAATAATCCAATTTGCTATCTGATTTGCAGCATCCAACCATTTTTGTTCATTGAACAAATTATATGACATGATGAGCCCATACACTACCTCACCTGGGTAATACAAGACTGTTTCACTAGAGTATGTTCCTATATTATAACGTTGTTTATGACCTTTAAAATTACCATCATCTGCAATTTGGGTTAAAATCCAATTACAGACTTTGTTCAAGAGTTCTTGATCTTTTCTGTCATTAGTAACTTTCATGTATTTAGCTAGTGCAAGAGCAGCCAGTCCATTGCTTCCTATCGTGGCCAAACTACGCTCCACAAAGCAAGTAGTTTTAGGATCTTCAAGGCCAGGAACGGCAAATAATTTCATATAATCTAGTGCACGTTTTAACGCAGGCAAGCATTCTTGATCGTTACTAAATTCAAAATATTCAGCTAATGAAAAACAAGTCCCAGCATGTCTTAAGAAATTATAGTCTATATCAGAGAAGTTGCTAGTAACATAGTACATATAATCGTATCGACCATTTGGTAAAATGGCATTAATCAAATATTTGCCTGCAAACCCCAAAGATTCTTTTAAGGTGTCATTGGAAAATTCTTCAAATAAAAATTGTCCACGATATATAACTTTTAAAGTATTATTTTCTAAGACAAAGCTTTTTGTTTTGAAAAAATAAACATCAAATAGCTCTTTGCTATACAATACCTTATCTAGTTTGTGTGATTCGGGCGGATTGTTTTCTAAATAATTATGTAATCTTTCTGGTAACATTTTTGCATTATTGTTCCACAAAAAATTACAAGAAATTTGCTCAGGCAATACTGCCAGGTTAACTGCTTTATCAAAGGCGATTCCTTCAATCCCACGAGCAAAATTATAAATAGTATCTTTGTCGCAGCCTTTTTGCGATCTTGCGGAGAAGGCGATGTCAATTTTTATTGTATATTTCTTATTTTGACAGTCAAACCGCTCTTGCATTTTTATAAAGGCAGATTCAAAAGCTGATAGTAAACCATAACCTTGTCCGTAAAAAACAGTGGTAGTAACGGAGAACTCTGCAATAGTAATAAAAATAATATAGGGAGTGGAATCTTTGATCTGTAATTTTGATGGATTAAATTTGTTGGCTTGAATCGAAGAGGATACTGTTTGTTCAAAAATTTTAAAATTTTCTTCGTTCAATGCTATAGTATCACTTATGTTATCGAACCAAATTGTATTTTGAGTTTTCATAATGTATCCTGTGTTTTTATATAAATTTATTAAAGTCTTAAGTTATATTCCTGGAAATGTCCTGATTATATGTTGAATCTTGTAAATCATTTAACTAAATTATGCATCTGGACGGGGTTTTCATGGAAATTTTTATTACAAGTGTATTTTTTCAATTTTATGGTCAGTCATACATCTCTTACAACAGTAAATTTAAATTTATTTTTTTGTAAACTAAACTTCATTTTAATCCTCTGCAAAATTGTTGGTTTATAGAAATGATAGTCCCTTTTATACTTAGTATTAGTATGTAACTCATAATTTTTGATTAACGATGGAATAACTTCGCCGTAATAAATTTTATATAAGTCGTGCATTGTTGCTTTGGTAGTTAAATACCCCCATTTCATAACCTGTTGTGGTACTCTTGCTAAAGCTTCAACGCAAGCTATCGCTTCTTCGGCTTCGGGGTCGTTGCGTTTGTAAACATCAGCAACTGGAGAGAGGTTTGATTGCATATCTAAGATCATAGCTTTTATCATTATTCCCATGTATTTTTCACTTGAAAATCTTTTAATGAATATGCAGTGATGGTAGGTAGCAAATTGTAAAAATTTGCGCTTGTGATATTTGATTAATAGTTTGATCCAGAAAACTTTCAATCCAGAAATTTTTTGCTTGTCATAAAATTTTAACTTTCCTTCCAGAGATAGCAATTGGTCCATCCCCCAAGATAGAAGATTATTATATAATTTTTGACATCTTGTTATATCATCCCTTCTGCCTTGTTTAACATGAGGTTTCGCTCTAGTACAAGCAAAGTTTGCTGAATGCCTACCTATTTGACGACCTTGTGCGTCTCGCATTATGTCGGCATAATGGCCAATTTCTTGTCCAGCGATAATTTGTAGTCTTGCTGCGGCAGCAAAGCCATCACCATAAAATGGATTGGTAGTATTGTTTGGAGCAAAAGGATCGCCGCCACAGGAAACATAGATACATACATTATTGCCGTCAGTGCTTTGCATTCCACTGTTTGTTCCTGATGTTTTCCAGCTTGATATATCCATGACATCGCCAATATTGTGAGAATAAGTGAGAAATACTTGAGTACGATCTAGTAACAGCCATTTTATAACGATTGGGTGAGCAGACTGAACAAATATTCTAGCAAGTTGTATTTGAGTTTCAGCATTTACTGCTAATAATTTTTTTGTTTGATTGAGTAATTCTGTTATTATTTTCGTAATTTGCTCATTAGTTATATTTTTGTTTTTTTGCAAGTATAGATTTTTTATGGTTTGTTTTGTGAGTATAAGCAAATTAGGATCAGTGAGTTCTTCCTTTGTCATCATTATGTTTATGCCAGAACTAGGGTCGTAGAATCTAGAAAAATTACAATAATAATCTGTATCAATCCGCATTCTACCAGAGCTTACTAGTTTTTTAGCTAAATTCTCATACTCAATTTGCATGTCTTCTTCGTAAATAGATGGTGTTTTATCAAGAATATGATAGATTGAGGTCATTTTGTAATCCAAAGATTGGCGCTAATATTATTAGCAAATATTTGTTATATTCAATAAAAATAGAATTGTAATCTTTCTTTTTTAAAGAAACTGGATGTGGAACAACTGAGATATTGTCTGGTAGATGACGAGCTAGTTCGATCATTGCCCTTGGTAGTTCTTCGGCAGACATTACCAATCTTATTGAATAAATTTTGTATCTTTTTAGAAGATAATAAGTATCTAAAGAGTAATCCTTGCTAGCTTCAGTTGGTCTTGGATCAAAAATAAATTGGTAATCTGGTATTCCCTGTTCTTTTAAATAATTTTTATAAATAGAAAGGTCGTCGTCGCCAGTAATCAAAATAAGGGGGGCGTAACCAAATTTCAGTAGTTCGGTAGCTGTGTAAAGCCTTTGTTTGTTGCTACTACCAAATACTAAGATCGCCTCGGTTAGTGTTTTGTTATCTAAAACATAATCCTGTATTACGTGGATAAAATAAAAAAAACCTAATCCCCATGATAGTAATATTAAGCCAAAAATGGTACGTATTAATTTCATTAGAACGTTTCTATAAATTTTTTCTTCAATATTATATCAAATTCTTCCATAGATGTATTGATACCAATATCTCTTAATGAGGTTATAGGAAAATTATTGATCCCACAAGGGATTATGCCAGAGTAATGATTAAGATTTGTATTAATGTTGACAGCGATGCCATGGTAAGTCACCCACTTCCTTATTCTTATGCCTATTGCTCCAATTTTAGCATTAATATTTTTGCTGTTTTTGACCCAGATTCCAACTTTACCTGGAATTGTGAAGGCGTGAACTTTAAATTCTGCGAGAGTCAATATTATCCATTTTTCGAGGTTAGTGACATATAACTTTAAATCTTTCGCACTATCTTTATTGTTCAAATTTATTAAAGGATAGATGACTCGCTGACCAGGACCATGATAAGTAAACTTCCCTCCGCGTCCTGTGTAAATTATTGGGAATAGGCCTGGGTCTAATAATTCATCTTTTTTGTGATTTGTGCCTGCAGTGTATACTTCTTTATGTTCCAGTAAAAAGACAGTGTCTGGTTCAAGAGATTTTATTACCTTGATCAATTGTTCTTCCATGATATTTACGCCGTCCTGATAACCAATGAGGCCTGGTATAGTGATCCATTTTACCAAATTTTATCTCCGGCCAAATAATTTTTCTATATCTTTGAGTTTTAATTCAACATAGGTTGGTCTGCCATGGTTACACTGCGCTGAGAAATCTGTGTTTTCCATTTGTCTTAGCAATTCATTCATTTCTAAAACGGATAAAACTCTGCCGGCACGGATTGCGTAGTGACATGCATATGTTTCTGTAACATGTTCAATTAACTCGGTTAGTGCAATATTCTCACCAAGTGCTAAGAGATGGTCAGACAAATCATTGATTAGTTTGATAATATTAATATCACCAAGGAGGCTTGGTATCTCAGATACAATTATTGACTTTTCACCAAATTTTTCCGTTGATAAACCAAGGTCAAATAGAGAGTTTTTATTCTCATCGATGATTTCAGCTTTTTCCCTCGAGGATAACTCAATTATTTCAGGAATCAGTAATCTTTGCCTAATTATGCTTTTGTTCTTTATTTGTTCTTTAATTTTTTCGTAGCCAAGTCTTTCGTGTGCCGCATGCTGATCAGTAATTATTATACTATCTTCAGACTGTGAAATTATATAAGTATTGTGAAGCTGAGTTTTGGCGGCGCCGAGATAGTATTTCTGATCTATGATCAAGCTATTTTCCAGTTCTTGGTCTATATTATTTTCCGTTTTAGTGCTTGGTAAGTAGTCATGATTTAATGTTGTTTGAAAAATATGGCCGGAGTTTTGCCTTTTGGCAAGATCATAGTCGATACGAAAATTATCTTTGGCACTTCTATGTTTTAGTATTTGAAAATTAGCATTACTTGAATAATTATTCTCTGCTAATTGGGGTGAAGTGCTTTTAGGTGTCATATAATCTATTGCTAAGTTAGATAATGTACTGGACACTCTTCTACCATCAAATCTTAGGGCTTCTTTTATAGCGCTAATAAATATTGACCTGACTAAATTTGGATCATGAAAACGAACTTCTGTTTTAGCGGGATGAACATTAACGTCTACTAAATGCGGATCAAGTTTTAAAAATAAGGCAGATACTGCGTGGCGATCTCTGGCTAAGAAATCTTGATAAGCGACTTTTAAAGCTATATTTAATACTTTATCTTTTACAGGTCTGTTATTTATGAATAAAAATTGCTCTTCAGCGGCTGCTTTATTATAAGTTGGAATACTTGTGTAGCCATATAATTCTATGTCATTTCGTTTGAAATTTACGCAAGCAGAGTTTGTTAAAAATTCCGTTCCCATTATCTCGCTGATACGTGTATTTAATATTTCTTCAAATATTCCCTCTCTTTTCCGGACTTTAACCAAATCTTTACCCTCGTGGGTAAGGGTAAAACTAATATGTGGATGACTAAGAGCAATTTTCTTTACCAACCCTATGGTGGCCGTTAATTCAGTTTTATCTGTTCTCAAAAATTTTAGTCTTGCTGGTGTTGCAAAAAATAAATCTCTAACCTCAATGAGAGTACCTCTGTCGAGAGCCGCTTGTATGGTTTTTTCTTGAATTCCACCATTGATACTTAAAGCATAGGCTTCGTTTGAATCTTTCTTTTTCGAAGTGATTTTAAATTTACTAATTGCACCGATGGAGGGCAGAGCCTCGCCTCTAAAACCAAAGCTATTAATATTCAGCAAGTCCTCTTCATCTAGTTTTGAGGTAGCATGTCTTTGAATAGCGAGTTCTAACTCTTCTTTAGACAGGCCAAAGCCATCATCTCTTATGATGATAAGATTTTTTCCAGCCTGCTCTAGGATGATTTCAATTTTTGTAGCTCCAGCATCTAT
>CAMCTQ010000052.1 GCA_945878545.1 Rickettsia typhi | reverse complement strand
CTCCGGAAATTCCAGATCATACAGATATCAATGATGAAGTACCAATTGTATTTGATTTAAAAGAACGAAAGCACAGAAGTTTAAAAGCAGGTTTCAGCTATGGAAGTGATTTAGGATTCGGTGTTACAACTGGTTGGAGTCATAGGAATTTTTTAGGTAGTGGTGAGACGGTAAAAACTGAAGTTTTTGCTAATCATAAGGAGCAAATTATTGATCTTACATTTACTAAACCTTTTTATAAGCAAGATAATCAAACTTTGAAAATAGGAATTTCTGGGGAAAGATTAGTTTCTAAGGCATTTAATAGCAGAGAAGGTGTTGCCTCAGTTGGTGTTGAAAGAAAATTAACTGACATATGGACAGCAAGTGGTTCTGGTAAATATTCTTATAGTGTTGTAAAAGATACTAAAGGTACGCAAAATTTTTCATTCTTATCAATCCCATTATTTATCAAACGTGATACGAGGGATAATATTCTAAATTCTCGCAAAGGTCACGAACTACAACTTAAAACAGAACCATTCTATCCTATAAAAAAGGAGGGAAAATCCTTTCTAAAGAGTGAAATTATAGCTGGTAAATATATTCCTTTCAGGGTAAAACTTGACCCTGTTATAGCGGTTAGAGCATCGCTTGGATCAATTAGCGGGGCAAAATCAGCAAGAATACCAGCAAATGAAAGATTTTATGTTGGTGGCGCTGGATCAGTGAGAGGATATGCTTATCAGCTTGCTGGGGAATTGGATGAAAAAAATCGTCCAATTGGTGGTCGTGCAATGGTTGAAACCAGTATTGAGCTCAGAGCAAGGGTAAAAAATGATATTGGTCTTGTCCTGTTCTTTGATAGTGGTAATGTGTTCAACTCAATTATTCCAAAATTAGGTAAAAAAATGTTTCACGGTTATGGTTTTGGCCTTAGATATTTTACTGATTTTGGACCTTTAAGACTAGATGTAGGTTTCCCACTAGCGGGGCGAAAAAAAATTGATAAAGCTTTTCAGGTATATTTTGGCATTGGGCAGAATTTTTGATCGTATATATATGCTTGTAGAAACAAAGTAATATTAAAAAGAAATGAAATGAAGTTTTTATTACGATTTTTATTATTTTTAATCATAATATTTGCAGTATTATTGACGCCAATTTTTCTTTGGTCGCAGACAGATAGTGGTATTAAAGTAATCAATAATTTTGTTACCGAATATATTGAAAAAAAGGCTGACCATAATTACAAAGTAAAAATTGAAAATATAAAGCTTTCTTTCCCGTTGGTAATAGAAGTGCAAAAAATGGCTTTTAGTGACAAGGAAGGGCAGTTTATTGTTATTGAAAATTTCTGCATCGATGTGGCGCCTTCTTTGTTATGGTTTTGGCATGGTAATATATGGGGGATCTCTGCGCAGACAATTAATCTACTAAGGCTACCAAATAGTAATTTAAGTTCTATTGATAGGGGGGCAAGAGATCAAACAGATATAGGATTTATTCCTGGAATTACTATCCAAGATATAGCAGTTCGCAAATTTATTTTATCATCAGAATTAACGGGGTTTGTAGATGATATTGCCTTTGATTTAGGAGGGTACATGGATTTTGATTCAAAAAACAAGAAACTAAGATTTTTGGCAAAATTACAAGCTAGTATAGCAGAAAATGGATTGTTGGATAAAAAATTATCCTTAATGGATAATGCCCTTTTGGAGCTGGAAGGAGAATTTAATTTTTCCAATAATAATATTAATATAGGAAATTTTAAGCTTTCGTCTTTCCACTCTAATATTGAGGGAATGATGGATATTAATTTTGCAGAAAATTTACTTACCGGCACTGCAAAATATGATAGTTCTATATTGGAATATTTATTTTCTGATCGTAAATCTTTAAAAAGCTTGTTTACAGGAAAAATAGATTTTTCTGGTGAAGTGTCTGCTCCTCATATTATTACAGATGGTAATATATCTTTGAATGATGGGGACCAAAATTACTTTCAATTACCAAATTTAAATTTGAAATCAGATTTTATTTTTAATAAAGAAGGTCTAGATGGAAAAATCTTGATTGATGGAGGAGGTATTAAAGCTAGTGGAGAGCTTGGTAAGGATGGTTCCAAATTTTATTTGAAAAACTTTAGTGCAAAGGGGAAGAGCTTAATTAGTACAGCTAGTTTGGTGTTTGATAATAAGACACAGGTTGCAACTGGCGTTTTTAATATAAATAGCAGTAATGTTTATGAGTTTAAAGAATTTTTTCCTTTTTTACAAAAGGGGCAGCTGGATATAAAAACAATCTATAAACAAAATACTTCTGGAGTTGGGCAGATAAATGTTTCTGGTAATGCTAAACATTTATCGACTTCTTTTGCTAGCTGTGATTTTATTAACCTGGACTTGGTTATAAAGAATTTTTGGAACTTCAAATTAGATCATGTTGATATAAAGCTTCGTTCATTTGTTACTGACCATGGAACTTTGAAGAGTTTTACCTTAAAAGCCAAAGGAGAAAATGATCTGATTGATTTTGTATCGCATGTGGAATCCGTGAATCCATATCTGATTAATTTAAAGGTTGATGGTAAATTAATCTCTAGTGATTTAGAGAAAATTCGTGATGGTAATAATGCAACTTTTCAGATTATTAATAATGTCAGCGGTGTAATAGGTAAAACAAGAATTATGACGCGGGAGCCAATAACAATAACCTTTGGAAAGGTTATTTCCATTTTAGTTCCTGATCTCAAGGCAAATGATGGTAAACTAAATGTAGATTTAACTTTAGATAATTCTCAAGTAAAAGGAAAGTTAGTAAGTGATAAATTTCCTCTTTCTGTGGTTTCTAATATTTTACCATCAGCTTTTGATCATTCCTTAGCTTCTGTGAAGGCTGAGTTAAGTGGAAATCTTCAATCACCAGTGTTTGATTCTGAATTAGAAATATCCAATATAGGGCTTCTTGTTAAAGATGGTATTCCAGTAATTTTAAAATTATCATCTCACATTCGAAATAACAATTTATCTACCCATGCTCAAGTTTTACAGGAAAAGAAAGTTCTAGGAGATTTGGAATTGCAAATGCCTTGCAACTTGTCTTTGTTGCCCTTCGAATTTTCTGTGTCAAAACAGGGTGATATTGCTGCAAAGCTTAAACTTAACAAAGAAGTGAATATATTGGCTTTACTACCCTTGCCTGTAGGTCATAAATTAAGTGGTTATCTTAGTGGTGAGATTGCTGCGTCTGGCAGTATAGATTCACCAATCATTAATGGTACTATTTCTATTACTAAAGCAGAATATAAATATCAGCTTTATGGAATTAAACTAAAAAATATTTCTACCAAAATTGTTGCGCAGAACAAAAATATTTCAATATTAAATTTTGTAGCTTACGATAATTATTCTCATTTGCTAGAAGGGAAAGGAGATTTATCTATATATGCAGACTTGCCATTTAAATTTCACGTAAATACCAAAAAGTTCAGTTTTATAAATACCCCCTATCTTCAGGGAGAGGTTGGTGGAGCGTTATCAATTTCAGGTAACAATAAAAAGGCTTTAGCTAAAGGAACTTTTGATCTTGGACCCATGGAAATAAAAATTCCAGAGCATTTTTTAGATAATATTCCTACTATAAATATCATAGAGAATGGTTATGGTGAAAAAGCAGTATATAATATTCAAAATAAACCATATATATTAGAAATGGATGTTAATTTAAATGCAAAGCAGCAAGTGTATGTAAGGGGGTGGGGTGTAAATACTCTTCTTTCGGGGAATTTAAAAATTACTAATGATATTACTGATCCACATATTTTTGGCACACTAAAATCTGTAAGGGGGAGGTACCAGGAGTTCGGTAAATTTTTAACAGTCAGAAAAGGAGTTCTTACGTTTGATGGACCAATTTCACCCTCTCCTTACTTAAATATAGTAGGGGTTACAGTGGTTGGAGATACGGAAATAAGATTAGTATTAGCTGGCTCTATTTTTACTCCTGATATAAGTATTGAGTCTACCCCAGCTCTGAGTCAGCAAGATGCTTTATCATTATTATTGTTTGGCAAGAATCCAGACAGTATTTCTACAATGCAAGCTGTAGGTCTTGCGGATGGAATGAGAAAATTATCTGGTCATGGTGGCGGATTTGATCCACTTGGTCTTGGTAGAAAAATTTTAGGTGTTGATGATATTAGTATTAAAAATAATGAGGATACAGAAAGCTCTTATGTCGGAGTTGGTAAATATCTTACCGATAAAGTATATCTTGAAATAGAGCAGGGTGATCAAGCTTTTGGTACCAAAACTAAGGTAGAGGTGGAAGTAACGCCTAAAATAGCTATTGAAGCTATAACTGGTGAAAAAGGGGATAGTTCCTTTGGAATTAATTGGCGATTTGATTATTAGAGGCTAGAAAAATAAAGTTAATTTTAGTATTAAAACAAATGCTTCGATTTACATGAGACACTTTGTATGATACATTGTGATGCGATAAATGCTAGTATGAGTCTTGAATAGGTTTAGTAATATTCATGAAGTTATTTAGATCAAATAGTATTTGATCATATTATATGCCTTTCTGTTAGTTAGGATAGAAGTGAATATTGTGTAATATATAAGTTAATTTAAGTTTTAATTAATAATTTTAATGAATCAGATCAAAAGAGTATTATGCTTTCTAATATGGTGTGTTGCAGCAAATTCGGCTGTAGCCGAAACAACTATTAATCTTGAAGTTAAAGTTTTTGGCCGTGACGTAATATTTGTTTTTTATCACGAAAAGCATCAAATATTAGATTTTTCTTCTAAAGAGAAAAAAATCTCTGTGAATGTCAATATTCCAAGTGATTTTCAACTAGTTAATAAAGGGAAGTTTAATGAGTACGCTAAAGGGCTAAAAATATCGGATAACAAGCAGTCTATAAGTTTTAACGCTATTGAAGATCTTCAGTATGTTTCAATTATCAATGGTGAGAAACTTGATGCTATTAAGTTTCGTTTGCCTGAGGAAAAACAAAATGAGGATTTATCTCTAATAAGCTCTGCTAATAATGATCCTGGCGGTATTAATTACAGGAAACAAGGTGAGGAACATATTCTTTCTTTGAATTTAGGTAATAATAAAACTAATGCAGCTGTTTTCTTTCGTGGCAGATATTTATGGATGGTATTAGATCAGAAAAAAGTTTTTTCTTTTAAAGATAAGGGTGTTTTTAGTGATTTTGAGCTCGTGCCAAGTTCAGATGGAACCGTTTTTAGGTTAAGAGTTCAAGATGGTTACTCAAATGCTAAATTATCTCAAAATTCTTTGGGGTGGGAATTGATTGTATCAAAGAAGTCAATGGATGATATTAACGCTCAAAATATTCTTAAGGTAGAATCGTTAGCAAATTCTGGGGAAGAGGGGTTATTAGTTCGGGGAAATTTTGAGTTAAACTCACTTATAACTTTTCAGGATCCAGAAGTTGGAGATGTTTTAAATACCCTGACAGTTGGAATACCAGGTATGAGAGTTGCTAACAAGACAGATTCTGTTGAATTTAGTATTTTAAAATCTATTCAAGGTATTGTTGTATCTCTTTATAGTGATGATATAAAAATTGAAAAATCTGACAAGGAAATCAAAATTGTTTCGGATGTTTCATTGCCTGACAGCGTTGAGGTTGATAATTCTAATCTTTTTCCTAGTACAATTGAAGGATATTTAAAATTACCTAGTATCCTACCGTATCTTGATAAAAATTTGGATATATTAGATTTTAATCAACAAAAGAGTAAGTTGATTAGTGAGGCCTCTTTAGCACAAGATGGTGATGAGCAATTTACCAGAAATTTAGATTTGGCAAAATTTTTATTTATTAATGAATTGTATCAAGAGTCTTTGGATGCGCTTATTTTAGCAAAACAAAATTCTCCCTCTAAGTACCAAACTAATCTTCAAGCTCGCTTCTTAATGGCTGTTAATTATACGATGATCTATGAGTATTCTAGAGCAAAAGAAGAATATGATGAATTACTGAGTTATAACGATATTTCACAAATTGCTGAAATAAATCTGTGGAATAAGTACAATAAGTTTTCTTTAGGTGCGAGTCCTGAATCTATTGGGTTTACAGAAAATCTGACTAAAACTATAAATTATTACTCAGATGATAAATATTGGCCTATATTGTTTGCAGAACTAGAGATAGAGTTACTTGCCAACAACCTAAAAATAGTTGAAAAACTCTTGAAGGACCATAGACATCCGGTTGCTGGTAGTCGATATGCTAATAGTTTGAAATTTTATCAAGCTGAGTATTATCGTAAGAAAAATCAATCCAATTTAGCAAAACAATTATACGGAGAATTAATCAATAGTGATGATGATCCATTTAATGCAACTAGAGCAGAATTTAGTCTTATAAAGCTGAGAATCAAAGAAGGTGATATGAGGCTTATTGAAGCTATAGAATGCCTTGAAGAGCTAAGATTTACATGGAGAGGAGACCAACTAGAGTATGAAATACTAATGCAACTTGCTGGATATTATAAAGATAATAATGATATTATGAATTCTCTCAGAATGTTTCAGTATATTCAAAATGCATTTAATAACAAAGTGAGTAATTTCTATATCACTTCTGAGATGGCAAGAATATTTAATGATGTATTCTTAGACGGTGGCCTAGGTGAGAAGATGGATGACTTCACTGTTGTAGCTCTTTTTTATGAGTTTAAAGAGCTGAATCCTATTGGTGAACAAGGTGATGATGTAATAATAGGTATTACTAAAAGGCTGGTAAGGCTTGATTTACTTGAAAATGCAGCTGATTTATTACGTCACCAAATTAAATATAGATTGCAAGGTGAAAAACGAGTTATAAATGCTGATAATTTGGCGCTTGTTTTATTAATGGATAAAAAACCAAATGAGGCGATGCTAGTTCTAGATGATACTGATAAGGATAATTTTAATTTTAAAGAGCATCAACATCGCGGGCGACTAAGAGCCAGAGCGTTGATTGATCTAGAAAAATATGAAGATGCAGTAGAGTATCTAAAAGATGATGATATGCAAGATGCAGAAATTATTAGAAGAGAGGCGTTATTTCAAGGTAAAAATTGGAATGGTTACGTTGATAGAATAAACAGTAACTTTGACCAGTTGCTTGAGAAACTTGATGATAAGAATCCATCATCTATTCAGGATATTTTGCGGTTGGCAATTGCTTATTACATGCTTAATAAACAGGAAGCATTAGGTGAGTTAATATCCTCTCTAGGAACAAAAAACGAGATTTTAAAAAATACTATGGAATTACTAGCCACTAGTTCTGGTACAGTTGATTACAGAAACTTAGATAAGAGTCTAAATGTGGATCAAATGAAGATGTTGTTAGAGAAGTATAAGAACCAATTTTTGAGCGTATAATGTCAGGGTTTTTTAATAAATTAAAATCTGCTCTTAGCAAAACTTCAAGCAAGATTAGCATTGGCATAGAAAACATTTTTGTTAAAAAAAAGCTTGATGCAGAGACTTTAACTGCTTTAGAAGAACTACTTATATCTTCAGATACTGGAATAAAAGTTGCAGCTCAAATAATTGAACTTCTTCGATCAAAAAAGTTTGATAAAGAAATTACTTCTGAAGATATTAAACATGAGCTTGCTTTAATTATTACTGGAATTATGGATAAATTTGAGCATAAATTTCAGTTAAATGAGGGCCTGAATATTATTCTAGTATGTGGAGTGAATGGTAACGGTAAGAGTACTTCTATAGGCAAACTAGCGTCTCTTTATATACGTGCAGGTAAAAAAGTAGCTATCGCTGCTTGTGATACTTTTAGAGCCGCAGCTACTGACCAAAT
>CAMCTQ010000051.1 GCA_945878545.1 Rickettsia typhi | reverse complement strand
CCACCCTGATTTCATGTCTTCTTTCACATTTTCGAAATCTGCGCTATTATCAGTAAATGAAATAAGCTTTTGCATTGGTTTTTTGTACGACATAATATAGTATATTGATTAATAAGTTAACTTATCTTTTGAATCTGTGGCGTTGATAATAAGACAAACATTGTAAAAAAGCAAACAAAATAATCTGCAAAGCTATGTGAATATTTTTTTTGGTTAAAGATATTGTGATTTTTGTATCTATAAATCTTAATAATATAGATACTATAAAATTATAGGATTTGAGAATTTAAAATTTTTCTCATGTAATGGGTCAGGACTACTATTGACAACATAGTATTGCTATATTATGTTCGAATTTATTTATTTTAATAAAATGTATGATTGAGTTTAAGCAGGATAAATTGAAGTTAAAAGGTTTGCAGTACGTTAAATGCTACGAACAGATGTTGCTCATTCGTCGTTTTGAAGAAAAATGTGGCCAATTTTATGGTATGGGTTTGATAGGTGGGTTCTGTCACTTGTATATCGGACAAGAGGCTGTAATAATGGGCTTTGAGTTTGCAAAACATAAGGGAGATAGTATGATCACCAGTTATCGTGATCATGCGCATATAATAATGTCTGGTATTGATCCAAAGTTTGTCATGGCAGAGCTTACTGGCAGAGCATCTGGCTGTTCTAAAGGTAAGGGGGGGTCGATGCACATGTTTGATATTCCTGGAAAATTTTATGGTGGTCATGGTATCGTTGGCGCTCAAGTTCCAATTGGGACGGGTCTTGCTTTTGCTGAAAAATATAATGGCACCAAAAATATTTGCTATACCTTTTTAGGGGATGGGGCAGTAAACCAAGGGCAAGTATACGAGGCTTTTAACATGGCGGCTTTATGGCAGTTGCCTGTTGTTTATATAATTGAGAATAACGAATATTCAATGGGTACGTCTGTGAAAAGATCTACTTCCATGACGGAGTTATACAAAAAGGGTGAGTCATTTAATATTCCTGGTATACAGGTAAATGGTATGGATGTTGATGCTGTTTATAACGCAGCTGTATTTGCATCTGACCACGCAAGGTCAGGCAAAGGGCCAATTATTGTTGAAGTAAAAACATATAGATTTAGAGGTCATTCGATGTCTGATCCTGCAAAATACAGAACAAAAGAGGAAGTTGAAGAGTATAAAGATCGTGATCCATTGAGTGATGTCAGGGATATTATTATAGATAATAAATATGCTAGCGAAGAAGATTTAAAAATCATAGAAAAAAAAGTTAAGGTAAAAATAGCAGAGGTCGAAGAATTCGCAACTTCGGAGCCATTACCGAGTAGCAGTGAGCTTTTTACAGATATATATAAATAATTAGGGTGCATATATGGCAGAAATGACGGTTAGGGAAGCTCTGCAGTCGGCTATGAAGGAAGAAATGCACAGGGATAAAAAAATCTTTGTCCTGGGTGAAGAAGTGGCTGAGTATCAAGGGGCTTATAAGGTAACGCAAGGGTTGCTTCAGGAGTTTGGTGATAAAAGGGTGATCGATACTCCAATTACTGAACATGGTTTTGCAGGGCTTGCGATTGGAGCTGCTTTTGGTGGACTTCGTCCTATAGTTGAATTCATGACCTTTAACTTTGCTATGCAAGCTTTTGATCAGATAGTTAATTCTGCGGCTAAAACTAATTACATGTCTGGTGGGCAGCTTGGGTGTCCAATAGTTTTTCGAGGGCCAAATGGAGCTGCAGCCCGTGTTGGCGCTCAGCATAGCCAGAATTTTGCAGCTATATATTCACACATTCCTGGTTTAAAAATCGTTTCTCCTTACAGCGCTGAAGACGCAAAAGGCTTATTGATAAGTGCAATCAGAGATGATAATCCAGTTATTTTCCTGGAAAATGAAATAATGTATGGTAAAAGTTTTGAGGTACCAGATGTTATTGAACCAATTCCTCTTGGTAAGGCTAGGATTGTAAAAGAAGGATCGGATGTAACGATTGTAGCTTTTTCCTTGCAAGTTGGGATGGCAGTCCAGGCGGCTCAGCTTTTAGCAGAAGAAAACATTGATGCTGAAATAATAGATTTAAGGACCATAAGGCCGCTAGATGAGGAAGCTATTTTAGAGTCTGTGCGTAAGACTAATAGGCTAGTCTTAGTTGAAGAGGGTTGGTTTTTTGCTGGAATTGGGGCAACTATTAGCGCTATTGTTATGAGAGAAGCGTTTGATTATTTGGATGCTGCGCCAGAGATTGTTTCTGGACAAGATGTGCCGCTACCATACGCAGAGAATCTTGAGAAATTATCTTTGCCGACTGTTGATGATATAGTGATGGCTGCAAAAAGAGTTTGTTATAAGTAGTTAAGGATTGGTAGAGTCAGAAGCAGTAATAGTTTGCAAGTAATGATATATTATTAAAAAGGTTTATATAAATGCCAATAAAAATTTTGATGCCAGCATTGTCGCCGACAATGACAGAGGGAAATCTTGCAAAATGGGTAAAAAAAGAAGGTGATAAAATTTCTGCTGGTGATGTGATTGCGGAAATAGAAACAGATAAAGCTACTATGGAAGTTGAAGCGGTAGATGAGGGGATAATGGCAAAAATTCTTGTGCCAGAAGGAACGGAAGGAGTTCCGGTGAACTCATTAATAGCTGTGTTGATTGAGGAAGATGAAAAAGATGCTGATATAGATGGATTTATAGCAAAGAATCAATCTCTTTCCGGAGCGGCCCCAGCGCTGCATTTAAATTCTGTCGCAGATACTATAAGTTCCCAGCCATTAGAAAATAAAATACCTAGCTTAATAACCAACAAAGAGAGTGTTTCCGAAGTAAAAACTAGAATATTTGCTTCTCCGCTAGCTAAAAGAATTGCTGCTATCGAAGGCATTTCCTTGTCTAATATTATTGGTTCTGGACCGAAGGGGAGGGTAGTTAAAGCGGATATTTTAGCAGCTGGAAAAAGTAGTAAAGGTCGAGTACAAAGAAACCGTGAGGAATATCTTTTGCTTCCAAATAATAATATGCGCAAAGTAATTGCCAAGAGATTACTTGAGTCTAAGCTTACCGTACCTCATTTTTATCTTGCTATAGAATGTATGATGGATGCTGTGCTTAAGTCGCGCGAGCAGATCAATGCTACCTTTGGGGATGATAAGAGTAGTAAATTATCAGTGAATGATTTTATTATTATGGCTTCTGCGAAGGCTTTAAAGGACGTACCAGCTGCAAATGCTAGTTGGACTGATAGTGCCATTATGATGTACAATAATGTTGATATTTCTGTGGCTGTGGCAATTGATGGTGGTCTTATTACTCCAATTATTAAAAACGCAGATCAGAAGGATATTACTAAAATTTCTTCTGAAATGAAGGATTTAGCAAAAAGGGCCAGGGAAAATGCTCTTGCTCCTGAAGAGTTTCAAGGTGGAGGGTTTAGTATTTCTAATCTAGGTATGTATGGAATTAAGAGCTTTAGTGCTATCATCAATCCACCACAAGGATGTATTATGGCGGTTGGTACCAGTTCAAAACGTCCTGTAGTTATTGATGATAGACTTGAGATTAGAACCATTATGGATGTAACTATTTCTTGTGATCATAGAGTGGTCGATGGTGCGGTTGGAGCAAATTTTTTAGCTGCTTTTAAAAAGTATATTGAAGCTCCAATTCTGATGTTTATATGAGCTGGTATGTGTTATAGAGGATCATGTTATTTCACGTTTATATCATGACGAACAAACCAAAAGGGATATTATATATTGGAGTGACGAATAACTTGGCTAGACGTATTTATGAACATAAAGAAAAACTCACTGAAGGGTTTAGTAAAAAGTATAACTTGACTAAATTAGTATATGCTGAGGAACATAACATGGCTTCGCAAGCTATTGCTAGAGAAAAACAGTTGAAAAATTGGCACCGGAACTGGAAGATCAATTTAATTGAATCAATAAATCCTGCATGGGAAGATTTATATGAAGGTTTATGAGATGTTTATTGTTACAAGTTGCTTGCCGCGTTGTCATGCTGAACTTGTTTCAGCATCTTTTAAGGCGCAAAACGATGTGGTTTGTAAGATCCTGAAATAAATTCAGGATGACGTCTTGGATTCAGGATGACGGTTTGATATACAAAATAACTCTGGAGAAGTTGGAATATGGAAAAGTTTGATGTAGTAGTTATCGGTGGTGGTCCTGGTGGGTATGTTGCTGCAATTAGAGCTTCTCAGCTCGGTCTTAAAACAGCAGTTGTAGAAAAAGAGCATCTAGGTGGTATTTGTCTTAATTGGGGATGTATACCTACTAAGGCGCTGCTAAAATCAGCTGAATTATTACAGAAAATTAAGCATGCCGAAGAATTTGGTATTAGTGCTTCTAAACCTAGTTTTGATATAAAGAAAATAGTTGAACGTTCGCGTGATGTTTCAGCTAAATTAGTTGGTGGTATTAAAGGACTACTTAAGAAAAATAAAGTTACAGTTTTTGAGGGTGTTGGTAAAATTATTAATCCTAAATTGATTTCAGTAGAAAGTAGCGATCAGAAAATTTCTCTTGAAGCAAAGAATATTATTATTGCAACTGGTGCTAGAGCTCGAATCCTTGATGGTTTTAAACCAGACGGCAAGAACATTTGGACATATAGAGAAGCTCTGGTACCAAAATCTGTGCCAAAATCAATGGTTATTGTTGGTTCAGGTGCTATTGGTATTGAGTTTGCTTCTTTTTATAATGCTCTTGGAGTAGAAGTTACAGTGCTTGAAGCTGCGCAAAGAATTCTTCCGGTGGAAGATGCAGAAATATCAACTATTGCAAAAAAATTATTTGAAGCTAAAGGAATAAAGTTCTACACCGGCATCAAGCTAGAAGGTCAAACATCTGATAAAAATAAACATAAGGTTATTTTTATGCATGATGGAATAAAGGTGTCGTTAGATACAGAAATATTATTGATGGCTGTTGGGATAGTTGCTAATACTGAAAATTTGGGGCTGGAAAATACTAAGATTAAACTTGAACGCGGCCATATAGTTACCAATGGTTTTACTCAAACAGCCGAGGCTAGTATTTATGCTATTGGTGATGTTGCAGGGGCGCCGTGGCTTGCTCATAAAGCAAGTCATGAGGGAGTTATAGCTGCAGAGTATATAGCAGGTAAGAAACCTCATGCACTTAATAAACTAAATATCCCTGGGTGTACTTATTCTTCTCCGCAGATTGCAAGCGTTGGTATGACGGAAGAGGCTGCTATTTCTGCTGGTTATCAGCTTAAAATAGGGCGTTTTCCATTTTATGCAAATGGCAAGGCTCTAATTTTAGGTGATAGTGATGGTCTTATAAAAACAATTTTTGACGCTAAAACTGGAGAGTTATTAGGGGCTCATATGATCGGGTGCGATGTAACAGAGTTAATTCATGGCTATGTAGTTGCTAAGTCGATGGAAGGAACGGAGCTTGATTTTATGGAGGCTATTTTACCACATCCTACTCTGTCTGAGATGTTACATGAGTCGGTTTTACAGGCTTATGGTAAACCAATTCATATATAATTTGATTATATATTCTAGGTTAGTTATCATCGAGATTTCAAGTTTGTTATTAAATCAATCATCTCATTTTTTTGTTAAGTATAAAAGGATAAAGTATGACGGAAGATTTACAATTGCTACAAATATTGAATGCCCGTATTGTGCATGATCTTGCAGGTTCTATTGGCACGGTTGATAATTGCTTAAGTTTAATTGATACAACTACTAAAACAATTGGTAAGCAAGCTAAAGCTCTGGCCATTGAAGAATGTGGCAATTTAGTAAAAAAACTTAATTTTTTTCGTGGTGTTTATTGTTCGTCAGGTGGTGATGATCAAATAAGTGTTGTTTATTTAACGAAATTACTTAAGGATTTTTTTTCAACTAGCGAAAAGGTAGAGTTAGATTTAGATTTTGAAGGTGGAGTAATATACCTGGATGCCTTATTAGCTAAGGCTTCGCTGTGTCTAATTATGCTAGTTAGCGAGCAAATATACGCCAGTGGTAAAATCACTTTTTCTTGTGGTAATGATAAAAATAATAATTTTATCAGAATAACATCTAACGCTAAGGATATAAGATCGAATGATAAAAGTTTAGAGATACTAAATGACAGAAAGACTCCTGAAATTAATATAGGAAACTGTCGTGAGTATTACATAAATGCCTTATGCGACGATGTTGGATACAGGGTGTTTATTAGTAAAAAAGGAAATAATTTAGAATATAATCTTCTTAAGGTCTGATAATAGTGTGGAGTTAAGTTATATGACTAGATATAGAAAGGAATCTGATTCAATAGGCGAAATTGAAGTTAATGAAGAAGTGTATTGGGGAGCTCAAACTCAAAGATCTCTAAATAATTTCAAAATTGCTGACCAAAAGATGCCACGTGAAATCATAAGAGCTTTAGCAATTTTAAAGAGATGCGCAGCTGTTGTGAATTCTAAAATCGCTGACTTAGATCCTAAAATATCAAATGAGATAGTAAAAGCTGCAGACAGAGTAATTAATGGCGAATTTAGTAATAATTTCCCCTTGGTAGTTTGGCAAACTGGTTCTGGTACCCAAACAAACATGAACATGAATGAAGTTATAGCTTCAATTGCCAACGAAAATTTGACAGGTAAAAAAGGTGGTAAATCACCAGTGCATCCAAATGATCACGTTAACATGGGGCAGTCATCGAATGATTCTTTCCCGACCGCTATGCATATTGCAACAGTTATTACAACCTATGAGAAGTTAATCCCAGCTTTGAATAAGTTGCAGGCAAGCCTTGCTGCTAAGGCAAAAGACTGGCACAAGATTGTTAAAATAGGTAGAACACATTTGCAGGATGCGACTCCTATAACACTTGGTCAAGAATTTTCCGGGTATGCTACGCAAATCCAGTATTCTTTAGAGAGAATAGAGCAATCTTTAATAAGGGTACATTATTTGGCTCAAGGCGGCACGGCTGTTGGTACTGGTATTAATTGTCCGGAAGGATTCGCTGAAAAATTTGCTGATGAAGTTGCAAAACATACATCTTACAAATTCAAAACATCCCCTAATAAATTTGAATCTTTAGCTTGTAATGATGCGCTAGTAGAATTTTCTGGGTCATTAAATACTCTTGCTGTAAGCATGATGAAGATAGCAAATGATATAAGGTTGCTTGGTTCTGGGCCACGAAGTGGTCTTGGTGAACTTAATTTGCCTGCAAATGAACCTGGTTCATCGATTATGCCTGGTAAGGTAAACCCAACCCAATGTGAGGCCATGACTATGGTGGCAGCTCAAGTTATGGGCAACCATGTAGCAGTTACGATTGGTGGATCTAATGGGCATTTGGAGTTAAATGTCTTTAAGCCACTTATAATTCAAAATGTATTGCATTCTATAAATTTACTATCTGATGCTATTGTTAGTTTTGTGGATCATTGTATAGATGGTATGGAGCCAAATCTTGAGCGTATAAAAACTCTCATGGATCAGTCGCTTATGCTTGTTACCGCTTTAAATCCTCATATTGGCTATGATAAAGCAGCTGCTATTGCAAAGAAGGCTTATAAAGAAGGATTGTCTCTAAGGGCAGCTGCTCTTGAACTTAAGCTGATTTCAGAACAGGATTTTGATAAATTTGTTGTTCCTGAGCATATGGTTGGTAAGCTATAGTCTTTTTTTTACTCACCTAAAGTAAAAAATTAAGAATAAATAATAGAGGTGGTGTGAGTAAACAGCTTGTTTGGATTACCGGCAACGATTTATCATTTCTTAATGAAGGCGACCTAGGGTTTAGCGCCCATGAAGGGCGTTTAAAATTAAACGGATATAATTTGATAAAAATAGGAGATGGTGTAGAAAATTTGACCGATCGTAGCATTTACACACAAATTCAAATAAATAAAGATTTAATTGATCAATTAAATTTTATAGAAATTATTTTTATAGCTCATGGGTCTAATCCTCAAAATAACAATAATTATGGGGTAGTATCATTTGGTAATGATGTACCGGTTAACTCTCAAGCCAATTTCTTAGAACGTATGAGAGGTCCAG
>CAMCTQ010000050.1 GCA_945878545.1 Rickettsia typhi | reverse complement strand
TATGACGATATGGTTTAAACTAGATGGTTTCAAGTTTAATAGACCCAGCAAGGGAAAGGGATCTATTATAAATTGCTGTACATCTTTGGTTTCTTTTATCGTTCATTGCTTCCCAAGATTAGGACTAGCCCCTGGAAGCTTTATTAAATAGAGTAAAGAAGTTTTCTGTTGTTTGTTTTGCACATTCTTCGAAAGTAATTCCTTTTAGATCAGCAAGGGCTTGAGCAACGTATTTTACATAAGAGGGTTCATTTGTTTTGCCTCTTTTAGGTACGGGTGCAAGATAAGGAGAATCAGTTTCTATTAAAAGTCTATCAAGTGGAATAAATTTGACTATTGACCTTAGTTCTTCGGCATTTTTAAAAGTAATAATGCCGGCTATTGAAATATAAAAACCAAGATCAAGTATTTTTCTAGCAAATTCTTCTGAAGCTGTAAAGCAATGAATAAGAGCAGGGAAATTATGCGTTTTCTTATATGAGGCCATCATATCATATGTGTCATATTCAGCTTCTCTAGTATGAACTATAACTGGTAATTCACTCTTACAAGAAGCTTTAATATGTTCTTCAAAGGATTTTCTTTGAAGCTGTTGTTGAGAACTATCTTTATTATAATGATAATCTAAACCTGTTTCTCCTAATCCTACTACCTTGCTATGTTTGGTGAGATCGATTAATTCTTGAGTATTTATTAGTTTGGTTACTTCGCTTGGGTGAATTCCAACCGATGCAAAGACATTATTGTAATTTTCTACAATGGCTAAAATTTTTGGAAAATCCTCAAGTTTCGTACAAATGGTTTGCATGTAATGTACATCTGATTCAGATGCACGTCTGATTATATTATCATGAGAATCGTATTCTGTTAGCATGTCTAAATGACAATGTGAATCTACTAAAACCATATATCTATACTTTAATGTTCCAGTTCTATCCTTGGAAAGATTGGTGAAGGTTGATCTATCTTACTAGATGACTTAATAGCAAAATCTTGGATTAAATGCATTATATTACGATTATCTTCTGACACACCAAGTTGGTTTAACATTTTTGCTGCTGAATCTGGTGTAAATGGTTGCATCAATACGGCTATATACCTTATTGTTTCTACAATTCTATATAAAACTTCATTCATTTTTTTAGGATCAGAGTTTTTAAGTGTCCACGGTGCCGCATGGTCAATATAGATATTTGACTGTTCGGTTATGTATATGATGTTATCAAGAACAGCGTTAATATTATAACTTTCCATCTGAGTAACACTATCTTTGACAAGGTCTTGCAATTTAATAAAAAATTCGCTTTGGTACATTGCATTTATAAATTCTTTTGAGACCTCTGGCATTTTCTCTTGGCAATTTTTAAAGATGAAAGAGCAAGTGCGTTGCATCAAATTACCAATTTTATTGGATAATTCACTGTTATTTCTCTGGATTAAATTATCTCGTGCATAATTTCCATCATTGCCAAATATAACTTCTCTCATTAGAAAATACCTAACTTGATCTAGGCCAAAATCTTCAATTAACTTAAATGGATCAATAACATTGCCAATAGATTTTGAGATTTTTTGTCCTTCGTTTGTCCACCAACCATGAGCGAAAATTGATTTTGGTATAGGAAGACCAACTGACATTAAAAATGCTGGCCAATAAACAGCATGAAATCTTAAAATATCCTTTCCTACAATATGAACATCAGCAGGCCAAAATTTCTTATAATCACCTGTTTCATCGGGATATCCAAGTGCTGAAATATAATTTGTCAATGCATCAAGCCATACATAAATAACATGCTCTTCATCACCAGGAACAGGAATACCCCATTTAAAACTTGTTCTTGAAATAGATAAATCCATAAGACCGTTTTTTACAAAACTTATAACTTCGTTTTTTCTGGTTTGCGGTCTAATGAAATCAGGATTTGCTTCATAAAATTCTAGTAATTTATCTTGCCATTTAGATAAAGCAAAAAAATAGCTGGGTTCTTCTAACCATTCAACTTGCGCCCCAGTGGGAGCTAAACCTTCTGGCGTTAGCTCTGATTCGTCATAAAAAGCTTCATCCCTAACAGAATACCAACCACAATATTTATCACTATATATATCACCATTCTCTTTCAATTGCTTCCAAAAGGCTTTTACCCCTAGCTTGTGTCTTTCTTCGGTTGTTCTGATAAAATCAGAATTTGTAATATTTAATGCCTTCAATAAATCTCTAAAACTTACAGACATTTTATCAGTAAATTCTTGTGGTGAAAGGCCGTTATTTAAAGCTGATTTTTCTACTTTTTGTCCGTGTTCATCAGTACCACTTAAATATCTAACCTCTTTTCCATTTATTTTCATAAATCTAGCAATTACATCGCATGCTAAACTCGTATAAGCGTGACCTATATGAGGTACGTCATTTACATAATATATTGGTGTTGTTATATAAAAATTATCTGACACTTATGAAAATTATCTGAATTGGAAGTGGTTGATGATATCTGAATTATGTTCTTTTTCAAGAATTTTGGCTATTTATCTAAAACTTTTGAAATTATTCCAAGTAATTCAGACTGTCTATAAGGTTTATAAATAATTTCAATTGGCTCATCTATCAAATTTCTTCTTAGCTCTGATTCCTGGAATGGAAGGCCACTTTGGAAAATAAATGGAACTTTATTCATTTTCTCATCTTTTTTAAAAAGATTATATATTTCATAACCATTTAGGTCAGGCAACATTATATCAGATAAGACCAGACAGATATTATTTGCATATCTTTTGCCGAGAGAAATTGCTTCTGCAGCAGTATAAGCGTTTATAACTTTATATTTTGTAAAATTTGGAATTATAAGATCAACTAGAGTATGACAAATTTTCTCATCATCAACGAATAATATTACATCTTTTTCCCGGATATCTTCTTTGTTCATAATGAAACCGCTCTTTCTGGTAGAGAAAAACTTATATTAGTTCCACTTGTATCATTATTTTTTACCCAAATAGCACCACCATGCGCTGTAACAATTTCTTTGCATATTGTGAGACCTAAGCCAGAGCCTCTAAGAGACTTATCGATATTTGAACCTTGTTTAAATGGATCAAATATCGTATCTAGGTCATTTAGCGGTACTCCCAAACCATCATCAATGACTGAAATAACTAATTTCTTTTCGTGTGCTAGTTTTTGTGAGTCAATCTTAACTTTAATATTTTTAGCACCAGAATGTTTCATCGCGTTGGCTATTAGATTAGATAACAGTTGATTTATCCAGAATTGGTCTGCATGCACGATTATTTCTTTATCGTCGCATTCTGAAAATAGGTGAAGAGAATTTTTATCAAGAATAAAAAGATTATTTTGCTCAACTACTGTTTCAACAACTTTAACTACATCGGTCTTCTCAAAAGAACAATTTATATTACTGTTATTATTAAGATGTGCTAATTGAAATAGTTTCTCTACTAAATCCCCAAGGAAGGAAACGGCCATGGATATATCTTCTATGTATAATTTCTTTTTAGAATCATCAAGGGTTTCCCAGTTATCACGAAGATATTCAGAAAGTCCTCTGATCCCGTGGATAGGAGTTCTTAACTCATGACTAATTTTGGAAAAGAACAGTACATCATCAAAAACATTCTTCAAATTTTTTGTCATATTCGGTTTACTTCATACAAAATAGTAACGTATTGCCGACAACTCTAACATGAATAATTACTACTGTCTATATGGTTTTACTAAATGATATTGTGTAGGATAAATAGACATTTAGAATGGCTTAAGGATGCGGTGAAAAATGGCGTAAGTATAAGCTTTTCATCATATAAAAGATATCAATACAAGTGCAATAATAATTACTAAGATTTGAAGTAATTTTTAATAAACCAACTATCATTTGAAATAGCTAAAAGCTTCTTCTATTTATACTAAATATACCACATAATTAATGACTTTTTTGTAAGTTATCCTTATATTAAAGAATTAAAATAAAATAGGCCCTACTGAAAAATATGCTTAGATTCTTAGTTCTTGTAACAAAGATAGGCCTTGCGCTGCTCCTTCTTGGTATTGTAGTTGTAGTCTTTATTGTATGGCATTTTAGTCGGGATCTGCCTGATTATTCACAGTTGAAGGAGTATCATCCACCTTGTGTAACAAGAATTTACTCAGCAGATGGTAAACTAATTGAAGAATATGCAAAAGAGAAGAGAATTTTTGTACCAATAAATAGCGTTCCTAAGTCTCTTGTGCAGGCTTTTATAGCAGCTGAAGATAAGAACTTTTATAGCCACTCAGGTATTGATATATTTAGTATCATTAGAGCCGCATTTGCAAATATTTCTCATATCATGAATGGAACCAGATTTGAAGGTGGATCAACAATTACTCAGCAAGTGGTAAAAAACTTTTTGCTATCTTCTGAAAGGTCTATTGAGAGAAAGGTTAAAGAGGCGCTTCTTTCCTATATGCTTTCGCAGGCTTTTTCAAAAGATCAAATTCTTGAATTATATTTGAATCAGCTTTTTTTGGGAAAAGGTTATGGTGTTGCAGCAGCTGCACTTGGTTATTTTAACAAATCAGTAGAAGAACTATCCATTTCAGAATCGGCTTTTTTGGCTTCACTTCCAAAAGCTCCATCGCAGTATGGGGCTGAAAAGAATTATGAAAAGGCATTAGCTAGAAGGAACTACGTGATCGGTAGGATGTATGATGATGGATATATTACTGAACAAGAAGCAAGAGACTCTATAAAAGAACCTATAAAGCTCATAAAGCAAGATAAAATCCAAACAATGGACGCAGATTATTACGCTGAGCAAGTCCGTTCTGAAGTAATAGGTATGTTTGATGAAGAGTACTTTTATACAGCAGGTCTGACTATTATTAGCTGCGTTGATTCCAAGTTACAAGAGAGCGCTGCTAATGCTCTGCGTTTTGGTATTAAAGCGTATGATATGAAAAGAGGCTACAGGGGAGCAATGAAAAACATCCCTTTAACTAATTGGCAGAAGGATCTGGAAGCGATGTCAAGACCTGTTGGTCTAAGGCATTATAAGTTAGCTGTTGTTTTGAATGTAGAGAGTTCCCAAGCAAAAATAGGCCTGCGTGATGGTAAAACTGCATTTATTAAACTTTCTGATATGGCGTGGACCAGAACAAGTTTAAAATCTGTTAAAGATCTACTTAAAAATGGTGATATCATAGTGGTTGAGAAAATACAAAATGATTATAAATTGCAACAAATACCGGATGTAAATGGTGGTATAATGGTGGTTGAACCATATACTGGCCGGGTGCTTGCGGCAGAAGGTGGATATGATTATGACATCAGCAAATTTGATAGAACCACTCAAGCAAAAAGGCAACCAGGTTCCTTAATCAAACCTTTTGTTTATTTAGCAGCCTTTGAAAATGGTGCAAAACCTACCGATATAATTTCAGATAGTCCCATTGAAATTTATCAGGGAGCTGGTATGCCAGTATGGCGACCAAAGAATTGGGACAACAAATTTATGGGAGTAATGACCATTCGAAAAGGACTTGAGAAATCACGCAATGGGGCTACTGTTAGAGTTGGGCAGATAGCAGGTCTTAGAAAAGTTGCAGAGACTTTCAAAAGATTCGGTATTAACGATAGTCCATCAACAAAAATTCCATCGATCGTCCTTGGGGCTTTGGAAACCACTCTTGAGAGAATGACAATGGCTTATAGTGTCATTGCTAATAAGGGGCGAAAAGTTACACCACATTATGTTGAGTTAATTAAAGATCGGAAAGGAAATGTTCTTTACCGTAGGGATTATGCTGAGTGTAATGAGTGTAAGGATTATAAACATGATGAGGCCGGAAATGCTTTGCCACCGGCGGTTCCATTGTCACTAGGACATATTGTTACTGATGAAGCAACAAGTTACCAAATTACTTCTATTTTAATGGGAGCAATCCAAAGAGGTACTGGTCAGGGGGCAAAAAACATTCCTAAGGTTATGGCTGGCAAGACTGGTACCAGTAATGATGGGAAAGATACTTGGTTTGTTGGATTTACTCCCAAAATGATAGTAGGTACTTATATTGGCTATGACGCGCCAAGGAGTCTTGGTAAAAGTGCGACTGGTGCAACGGTTGCTCTTCCAGTATTTATAAATTTTATGAATAATGGTTATAAGGATATTGAATCTGTTGATTTTGAGGTTCCAAAATCAATTAATCTAATTTCTGTAGATTATGATACTGGTAAACCATCGACAGAAAAAGGATCAATAATCGAGGCTTTAAAAGCAAATTATTATAATAAAGAGCTGAAGAATTTGGAGAAAAAACAACCAGATGATTCTCATGATCCTTTTTCCAAAATACATAATGATGTTCCATTACAAAAAGAAGATTCTTCAGATGAAATTTACTAGGAAGCTTTTTAATTGAGTTTGTGCATTTAACCTGAACTATGGATAAGGAATTAGTAGGTTTATTAGTTATGTTGTCATCTCTGTACGACCACACCGATGTCATTCCCGCGTAGGCGGGAATCCGGAAATAATAAGCCTGGATCCCCTCTTCCGAGGGGATGACAGAGGAGCGAGGGGATGACATATAAAATTATATGCTAACTCTACCCCTTATCCATAGTTCAGGTTCATTTAAGTTATCTTATTTCCGCTTTTTTAATTTTAATAAGTCTGGCTATCACATAGTTATGCAGTAACAGACCTGAATCTGACAATTTTAAAATATTATTATCTATGGAGACCAATTGATTGCTAATATAATATCTTAAGGTATCTTGGTCTAAAATATCAATAAACTTTAAATTCAGAAGTTTTTGTAGAGATTCTTCCTTTATACCATCTGCAAGCCTTGTACCCATCATTATTAGTTCTTCGATGATTTCATCCGTAGAAAGATTTACGTTGTTTTGAATACCAGACCCTCTAGATTCTACAGAATCTAGCCATTTGTTAGGTTTGTGGTGCATCATTAAAGCTGATACACCAGATTCGTTATGAATACGACCGTGTGCTCCAGGACCTATCCCAATATATTCACCATAATTCCAGTAACATAAGTTGTGTATACACTCTTCTTTTGTTTTAGAGTAATTTGAGATTTCATATCGGTTATAGTTATTTTCTTTTAGAAAATTACCAGTCCACTCGTATAACTCTGCAGCGTCATCATTCGATGGTAAGAGAAGTTGATTAGAGCGGTAAAGGTTAAAAAATGGTGTTCCTTTCTCTATAGTTAACTGGTAAAGAGAGATATGGCCGTTTGCAAGTGTTAGTGCAAATTTTAGTTCTTCTTGCCATTTCTCAAGAGTTTGCTCAGGGCGAGCATAAATTAAATCAAACGAATACTTGCGAAAAATATTGCCGGCTGACTCAATAGCATTAATTGCTTCCTGGCCAGAGTGTTTGCGTCCCAGAACTGATAAATCTTTTTCATTAAATGACTGCACACCAATCGAAACTCTATTAATACCCGCTGATTTGAATTGTTTAAATTTATCTGTTTCAAAAGAAGTAGGATTAGCTTCAAGTGTAATTTCGCATGAGGCTGACATTATGCCAAGAGAGGCTATTTTATCTATTATACCATGAACTACAAAAGGTTGCATGAGTGAAGGTGTACCCCCTCCAAAGAATATAGATTTAACCTCTTTGTTTTTTATTGTGGATGCAAAATACTCCAACTCTTTTTCATAAGCTTTTAACCACCTGCTATGGTCTATGTTGCTTGCAATATGAGAATTAAAGTCGCAATATGGGCAAAGCGATAAACAAAAAGGCCAATGGATATAGATTGAAATAGGTTTTATGCTAAAGCTCATTTTTAATCTATATAATTAAACATAATTAAGCATGTTCTATAATATCACCTGTGTGGTTTACGTGATAATAATCATTGTTCTCCGCGGACTCAAACGCATGTTCAGATTTGATGCAAGCTGGTGTCTTTCCTAATATTGCCCAAGAAATTTCAGATATATTAGTGAGAGATGCGTAGTTTAAAGCGGTAAAACCTTCTTTATCTGTTAAATTAATAGCCCAGTCACTCATTTTGCAGATAAGTATATCAATTATTGTTTTAGCATTTTTATAATATAAGTTTAACTGACTAATGTTTTGCTTCATTTCTTTTGAAGAGTTTCTTTCTTCTTCTAGAAGTGTTTGTACAACTATATGCAA
>CAMCTQ010000049.1 GCA_945878545.1 Rickettsia typhi | reverse complement strand
ACATCATTTAAATTACAACCAGAGAAATCGACTCTAGCTATTTCTGCTTCTGAAAAATCTATACCCGATAAATCAGACCCAGATAAGTTAGCCCCTGTTAATTTTATACCCTTTAAATTAGTACCAAATGTACTTTTTATATCCACTCTCTGCTTTTGCTCAGAACGCAAAGATATGTATTCCCTTATTTTGTCATTCTCAGCTTGGGAAACACCCCCCTCATTCTGAGCAGCATTATCACTACAAGCTACTACCAAAAACAAAAAAGATAAAAAAAATAATTTTTTCATAAAAACAACCAGAATAACTACTAATAATTTGTAACAACAATCTCAACCATCAGCACACAAATAAAAAACAATCTAAAAAGTCAACTTAAGCTAAATCAAACTCTTTTTCCTGATCTGTCAACTTACTCGCAGCATGAATACTCAGCATCTTAAGCTTCCTATGCAACGCAGATCTTTCCATGCCAACAAACGTTGAAGTTTTTGATATATTATTATTAAATCTGTTCATCTGCGCTGACAAATATTGCCTTTCGAACACTTCTCTTGCCTCACGAAGCGGCATCGACATCATATCTAAATTATTATCAGGCTTGGATATATTCACACTATTATTTATAACATCTTGGGGCAACATATCGGATTTTATTTTTTCTATAACCCCAGCTATTGGTGGATTCATTATCAAGGTCCACTCAATAACATTCCTAAGCTGCCTCACATTACCTGGCCAATTGTATGCTTGCAAAGCTGCTACTGCTTCATCAGAAAATTCTCTTTCTTTTAAGCCAGAAAATTTTGACAGTTGTTTAATAAAATACTTCACCAAAAGTGGAATATCTTCTTTCCTCTCAGATAAATTTGTTACGTATAGCGGAACAACATTAAGTCTAAAATATAGATCTTGTCTAAACTTGCCTTGAGTAATTTCCGCCTGTAAATCTTTAGTTGAAGAAGTAATAAATCTTATATCTAGTTTTAGTGCTTTATTATTACTTTTTACTAAAGTCTGATCTTTTAAAAACTTAAGTAATTTATTCTGTATAATCATTGGCAGGTCACCAACTTCATCTATATACAAAGTACCATTGTGAGCCGCTTCAAGAACACTAATTCTTTTATCAAAAACACTGCCCAGCTCTTGTTTTTCTTCATCACCAAATAATTCTTGTTGCATCTTGCTTGCTGACATAGAAGTCGGACTAAAAACTATAAATGAGCCACTTGCTCTCTTCGATTTTTTATGGATTAACCTTGCTGTTAATTCCTTACCACTACCAATACCACCATGAATCATCACCCTTCCTGACGTTGGAGCTACTTTTTCAATTTCTCCTTTTAGCCTAGTAATAATAGAAGAAGTACCCACAAACTCGGTTTTATCAATTACTTTAGACCTTAAGTCTATATTTTCTCTCCTTAGTTTTGAAGCTTCGCAAGCTCTCTTCAACAAGATAACTATCTTATCATGGGTAAATGGCTTTTCTAAATAATCATAAGCCCCCATTTTTATAGCACTTACAGCCGTTTCAATAGTGCCATGTCCACTAATCACTATAACAGGCATCAAAGGATATTGTTTTTTTATTATCTCCAAGATTCCTAGCCCATCAAGCTCACTGCCTTGTAACCAAATATCGAGTATAACCGCACTTGGTGTTTTTTCAGCTATCGCTTTAAATGCCTGAGTACTATTTGCAGCAGTTCTACTAGAAAACCCTTCGTCTTTTAAGATATCAGATATTATATCTCTGATATCCATCTCATCATCTATTATAAGAACATCTAATGCCATAAGTCTTCCCCAATACAAAAAACAATTTTACTCATTTGTTACTTCTTAGAATGATTAACCAAATAAATACATAGATAGTAAGTTATCCTTATAAAAAATATAAATCAACACAAATAATAGCATTTATGCAACATATCACCCAAATTTTTACAAAAAGGTTAAAGTGTTAATGCCCCAAAAGGTTTATTTTACTTTAATTCTTAACTCGTGAGTATTAAAAGTTAACCTTACAACAGCACCACCTTCCTCTCTATTAAAAATACTAAAAATACCGAAATGGTCCTGAACAATTCTATCAACAATAGCAAGACCAAGACCAGTACCTTTTGTTTTGGTTGTAAAATACGCCTTTGTTGCATTCTCTAGAACTTGCACGCTAAACCCAGGCCCGTTATCTAAAACGGAAATAGAAGCAAAATCTCCATCTACCATAATTTGAACTGTGATTTGCTTTTGGTAAATAATTCCCTCCAGAGCATCTTCAGCATTCTGTAGCAAATTAACCATAACTCGGTTTAACTGCGTACTATCACATATTAATTCAAACGATCTAACATTTGAGACAATTGTATATAAAATATTATCATTGATCAGTCTTCTAGCATCGACTAAGTAATTAATCATCGACACTATTTCATATTTAGAGAAATCAGGAGATGGTAGCCTTGCAAAGTTAACAAACTCTGAAACTATCATTTTAATTTCATTAGAATTTTTTGTAATATTATTTATATATTTTTCAAAAGAATCTTGATCTTGAACTTGGCCCTTAAATTTTTTTAGTAACCTTTCTGCAGAAAGTTGAATTGGGGTTAGAGGATTCTTTATTTCGTGAGCAACTCTTCTTGCCACATCCGACCAAGCTAGAGCTCTTTGCGCAATAAGCAAATCCCTTTGCTGGCGGTCTATTTGTTTGACCATCCTATTAAATGCAGACGATAATATCTTTATTTCATCTTTCTTTAACCCTTCTTCTGGTACTTGAGCTGTCAAATCACCATTTTTTACTTTCTCTGCAGCAATAACTAATTCTCTAATAGGCTTAACTATTCGTTCAGCAAAATGCCTACCCCAAATAATTGCGGCCAGAAGCAAAATCATTGCTAGTAAAATAAAAATCATAGAAAATTTTACTTGCAAGTCAAATATCTGAGTTTTCAGTCTGAAATATTCTTGAGCTGCTCCATTAGTTTTATTAATGTGATCAATTATTTTCTCATCTACCAACCTTCCTATTAATAAGTAAGTATCATTATAATTACGCAATTTTATTAAAATTCTTATTTTGGTTGGGTCAGAAGAAACACGAACCACCTCTCCTTTGTTAACTTTTTCAAAAACATAGGCTGGTATAGTTAGAAAAGACAAAGAAAAGCTTAAAGCGGTTTGAGCTAAAATAGTATTAGCATCT
This sequence comes from Rickettsia typhi, assembly GCA_945878545.1. GTDB lineage: Bacteria > Pseudomonadota > Alphaproteobacteria > Rickettsiales > Rickettsiaceae > Megaera > Megaera typhi_A. The sequence continues at coordinate 4,994 of CAMCTQ010000049.1, read as the reverse complement.
CTCTTGAAAACTATTGCCTCATCAAGAGCCCGAAATTCGGCTTGCCCGGCTAGGATTTCTTGGAATAAATTAGGATTATCAATCAATTTATAATACAAATCATCATAATCATTAGAAATTGAAATTGCTGTATCCTTTAACTGCAATATATGCTCATCTATATAAGACTCTCCAACTGTAATTGATTGCTCTAAGACTCTAGATATCTTATCATCAAACCAAGACTGAACACCGAAATTGAAAAAATATGTAGAGAATACTGCAACAATAATCGTTGGTACTGCAGCACCAAGGCTAAAAGCGATTACTATCCTTTTTCTGAGTTTCGATACTCTTTTCTTACTTTTTTTGATAAAATCAAAAAAGCTGTTGGCACGATTATTTATTAGTAAAATGGCAAACAAAAGAGAGGCTATTAAAATAATTAGCATTAACCCAATAATATTTACTGGATCAATTTCATTAGATTTGAATTCTAAATAAACAAAAAAAGTACTGGTTAAAAAAAATATAGCAGCAAAGCTTATAATAATATAAGGCATATTTTTGCTATAAGAGTGTTTTATTATAATTTGCCACAAATTTTTTAAAAAAATCATATTCAAACACCTAAAGATTAGCAATAATCTTATACTATAATTTAAGATCTTTTATTTTCTTTCTTAAAGTGTTTCTATTAATACCTAATATCTTCGAAGCTTTTACCTGAATTCCATTTGTATGATTAATAGTTTTTCTAATAAGAACTCTCTCCACCTCTCCTACAACTCTTTCGTATAGTCCAGATTCAGGAGATTTACCTTCATGCATCTCAAAGAACTTATCAATTTTCGCTTCAATCGCATCAATAATTGACTTATACTCCTTGTCTTTCATAATTGTAATTTAACTTTAAATAGAACCATAAAATCTTTGTATTTTTTCCTTCACTTCAGCAGCATCTATAGTTTGGTTAATAGTAGCTCTGAACTCGCTGGATTTAGGAAGACCACTACTATACCATCCTAAATGTTTTCTAGCCATCTTTATCCCTACATCCGAGCCGTAATAATTTATTATATCATCATAATGATTCAGAACAATTATTAGCTGATTATTTATAGATGGATCAGCTAATTTCTCGCCAGTCTTTAGAAAATGCGCAATCTGAGAAATAAGCCAGGGCTTTCCATAAGCACCACGACCAATCATTATCCCGTCAGCGCCAGATCTATGCAGAGCTTCTTGAGCTGAGTCAAAACAGACTATATCTCCATTGGCAATGACTGGGATTTTTACGGCTTTTTTTACTGTAGAAATAAAAGCCCAATCAGCTTTACCAGTGTAAAATTGACACCTGGTTCTACCGTGAACCGTAACCATCTTTATTCCAGCATCCTCTGCAATTCTTGCAAGAACAGGAGCATTTTTTGTATTATCATCCCAACCAACTCTCATTTTTAAAGTAACAGGGATGTTTACAGCCTTAACTGTCTTAAATAATATTTCAGCTGCTAACTTTTCATCTCTCATCAACGCTGAACCAGAATAACCCCCAACAACTTTTTTTGCAGGGCATCCAAAATTCAAGTCGATAATTTTTGCCCCCATATCTTCATTCATTTTTGCAGAATCAGCAATGACATTAGGCTCACAACCAGCTAGCTGAACACAAGCACCTGTCGCATCATCATGCAATATAGCACATTTTTTCATTGACTGATGGGATTGAACAATCATAGCTCTACTTGCAATCATTTCTGATACAACAAGACCAGCTCCAAACTGCTTAACTAATTTTCTGTACGGTAAGTCCGTTACTCCGGACATCGGAGCAAGTATCACTGGACTAGATAATTCGATATTGTCAATTAAGATTGTCACTTAAAATTGTCACTTAAAAAATTATTTCATGAGAAATACTTTATAGCACAAATACTATATAAAATCACTAAATAATTCATAATGACTTATTTCCAGCCTAGACCAAGCATTTCTCTAACCCTAGAAAAGCCTTAGACTCTTTGGATTGCCGTATTCATTCAATTATTCTATGAACTCGCATACAGTCACTCTCATTCAATACTTTATCCACTTCATTTTCCGAAGACGATAACGAGCCTTCCGGATAAAAATACTCGATGATTTTATCTAGAAATGGCAATAACAACGTTACTAATACTACTACTAATGCTACTATACTTTCCATAAGTTTGCTTCCTAATTTAAGTTTCTTTACACAACAAAGCCCAATCTTTGAAAACATGATGTCTATACCTCAACTATTGATTATAATCTTCTTTGTATTAACAAAGAGTAAATTATTACCATTACAACTGATTATTTCATTAGAAAACCAAAAAGATTGACAAAATTAAACTATTTGTCTAAAATTAGAGCATCGACTGTAAAAATATTTTTTTACAAAAATAATATATATATTAGGTTTTTAAGTTGTGAGTCATAGGTTAACATTTACTGGATCATTAGGAGATAAGTTAGTCGCAAGACTGGACTCTCCGGAAAAGCCAAAAGCTTATGTATTATTTGCTCATTATTTCACAGGTAACAAAGATATAACTGCTCTTAGTAGAATTGCAAGAGCGCTGCATGATGTGCATATTGCATTATTTCGGTTCGATTATACCGGCCTTGGAGCCAGTGGCGGCAACTTTGCTGACACTAACTTTTCTTCTAATGTAGGCGATTTAATAGCTGCTGCTGATTTCATGCGCAAAAATTTCGAAGCACCTCAAATTCTAGTAGGTCATAGCCTTGGCGGAACAGCAGCAATAGCCGCCGCATCTCAAATTCCCGAGGTTAAGGCTGTAGCTACAATTGGCTCTCCTTGCGATACAATTCATGTTCAGCATAATTTTGCAAAACACCTTGATGAAATAAATGAAAAAGGAGAAGCAGAAGTTATACTCGGTGGAAAGAAATTTAATATCAAAAAACAATTTCTTGATGACATTGCAAACCAAGATATACCAACAAAGATAGCTAATCTGAAAAAAGCATTATTAGTTATGCACTCTCCAATTGATAAGGTAGTGGGAATTGAAAATGCTCAAAGAATTTATGAATATGCCAAACATCCAAAAAGCTTTATATCTCTGGACAAAGCAGATCACTTGCTCATGGACTCCCCAGCGGATAGTAAATATGTAGCTGCTGTTTTAGCGGCTTGGGCTAGCAGATATCTACAACCATCTGTATAAGGTTATAATTTGCTACAACTTGTTAACAAAGCTTGCAAAAATAAGTAAAATATATTAGACTCAGGTTCTTTAATTTAGAAGAATTTTAAGCTATGGCTAGAATAACAGTTGAAGATTGTCTTGAAGAAGTTACAAACAGATTTGAGTTAGTGTCACTTGCAGCACAAAGAACAAAAGCAATACGTTATGGTTCTCCTATTACAGTTGACGAATGTAATGACAAAAAACCAGTGATTGCGCTACGCGAAATTTCAAAAAAAAATCTCGATATAGAGCAACTGCGTGAGGACTTAATCAGTAGCCTACAAACTCGGAATAAGGTTGATATAATTGAGGATGAAAACCTACATGCAGAAAATCAAGAAAACATATCTGATGAAATAGACCTTTCTGATGAAACTGCCAATATATTTGGCGATGAAGATAACTTAAATCTTGAAACTGACGCTTTTGATGACAACATAGGCGAAGAAGAAACAGACAACAAAATATTGTAATTAACCTAAGCTCAGGTTAGTTACAACCACCCCCTTCTGCTACGTTAACAAAGTAGTAACTGGTACCAGCCCTTATCTTATCAATGGGCTACCGGTTGATTTTCAAAAAATATTCTTCACCTCCTGCTCTTTTAAGATCTTGTTTCTGTATTTCCAATATGCTTGGAAGTTGATACTCATATACAACCAACTAATTTCATTTGAATCTCCAAAATTTAACGTACAGTATATTCGATAACAATCTTGTTACCCACCCTCTTACCTTGATCGATGTAGTCAATATCAATCACAATTACAAATTTCTTATCCTATCAAAAATAATTCTTGATTAACTTAACGGTTAAATATACATTAGATATACAACCTATGATTTAATATTTAGTTGTGTTATACCACTTCTAGTACCATAGCGTAGGAAAAACTTAAGTGAGGAAAAAATATGAGAAGACAAGAACTCTATATAAGCGATAGTCAGAATGATCGGCTTAATAAACAAATTTACAATATGTATATTCCAGTGAATTATAATCCAATTTTACCTGAATCAAGAGAGCATGTTATTAATGTTCTCAGCAGTTCCTTTAAAAAAGTTGAAGAATTAAACGAGCAAATAAAATCAACTGATGATGACATGTTAAAGTCTTCCTTGAGACAACAGAAAAATGCTATATGCAAACAAATGATTGAATATTCAGGTGATAGTATTAATAAATCTCAAAATCACAAAGATCAAGAGGAGTATAGGGATTATAAAAGGAAATTTGTTTCCGAGCCAGAAAGCGATTCCGATTTAATTGAAAAAAATTATAGTCACTTCAGACCTATAAATCATTTAAATAATAAAATGTTATTAGAGATTAAAAGTACTTACGAAGATCTAGAAGAAACAATAAATAAGAGTTTAGCTGATAAAAATGTTGATCAGGAGTCTATAGCTAAAACTTGGCAATCTGTTCGCGCTAACTATGAAAAACATTTACAAAAGTGTAAATCCCACGAATCGTTAGTTAAACACATGCAAGATAATATACTTAATAGTGCATGCGTGGGTGGTTGCGGTGGAGGTGCTCCTGATGGTTTTATTGGCGCTAAACGTATTGAGGAACAGTTAAATCTTCAACATAAAAAAGCTATTGGTGATTTAAAATTCAATTCAGAGCAACTTGTTAAACAATTTGTAGCTAAAGGACTTGAACTATCAGGTCAACCACCAGAGGAAAGTTCAATGATTTTAGAGATCAAGAGCGCTTACGAAGATCTGGAAGAAAAGATAAATAAGAGTTTAGCTGATAAAAAT
>CAMCTQ010000048.1 GCA_945878545.1 Rickettsia typhi | reverse complement strand
TAGGCTTATTATTTCTGGATTCCAGCCTTCGCTGTAATGACAATTAGGGTGCTTGGAATGATGCTGCTAAAAAATTATTAGTACCTAATATACTATATGATGTACTAATAATACTTTTCTTAGAACTTAAAGTGCGTGGTTATAATTTGCTCTCACTACACTTTAGCAATTGTTACAAGTTTTACTACACCAGCTTTAGCTTCTTTCAAGACTTTAGTACACTCGGTACTTGTTGCTCCAGTAGTTATTACATCATCAACCAATAAAATGACCTTATTCTGAACATCAAATTTTTTATTAAGTTGGAAACTACCAAGTAGGTTGAGTGTTCTTTGTTTTTTATTCAATCCGACCTGATTTTTTGTTATTCTTTTTTTTATCAATAGATTTGGAATAACTGGTTTGTTCAAATTTTTAGATAATTCCTGAGCCAGAATTTGAGGTGGGTTATAATTACGAAAAATACGTTTTAATTTGTGCATAGGTACTGGCGCTATAATGTCGACATCTTGTAAATCTTCTGAGAATTGGTTGTTTATCAGTTTAGCAAATAATTTTGCTAAACTTGTTTTGTCTTTATATTTAAAATTGTGAATCAGTTTTTTGGTCTCTGGAGAGAATTCTAGTAGCGTTCTCACCATATCAACTTTAGGCATTGAGGCAATGCATCCAGCACAAATACTGATTTCAGTAAAATTTATCTCGAATTTTTTACAACAAATAATACAGTAAGGTTTATTTATAAAACTAAAATTAGACCAGCATGAACCGCAAATTCCGCCCTTACTGTCTGTAAGATTACTGCATGCACAACATCTGAATGGAAAAATATAGTTAATGCTTTTCTCAAATAAAGATGAGATACCAAAAAAATCAAATTTCACTTAAAAATTGTTCCATTTCAGCAATTGTTGAAACATTAGTAACTTTAAAATCATGCGATGTTTTTTTAGCAAGACCTGATAAGACTTTACCAGAGCCTATTTCCACGAGCTCTTTGACCCCAAGGCGATTTAACTCGTCCATAGTCTCGCGCCAACGAACAGTACCACAAATTTGTGACACTAGATTAGTGCGAATTTTATCTGGAGAAGTTGTTTGTGTTGCTGTTACATTTGCAATTAAGGGTATTGTTGGTGCTTTAATAGTTGTTTGAGCTAAAGCAGTTGACATTGGCTCTTCTGCTGGTTTCATCAGTGCAGAATGAAAAGGGGCGCTAACTTTTAATTTGATAGCTTTATGGCCAGTATCTTTTAACACAGAGAGCATATAGTCAATATTTTCATTGTGTCCACTTATAACAATCTGTCCATCTACGTTGTCATTAGCAATTTGACAGATTCCTCCGATATTAGAAAAATCCAATAATTCTTGTAAATCTTTAGAGCTAATTCCGATACATGCAGCCATTGCTCCTTGACCCTGTGGTACTGCTTTTTGCATGGAAGTGCCCCTGATGTGTAGTAATTTTGCTGTATCTTCTAGAGACACAGACTCGGCTGCGCAGAGAGCGCTATATTCCCCTAGTGAGTGACCGGCCACGAATGATGAAAGTTCGTTTGTTTTTTTCCCAGATTGTTTTATAATGACCTTTAGTATTGCAATAGAAACTGCCATTAAGGCTGGTTGGGTGTTTGCGGTAAGGGTTAGTTCTTCGCTTGAGCCGTTAAAAATGATATCGCTAAGTTTGTAATTTAAAATTTCGTCAACAGTTTTAAAAGTAGACTTCGCCTCATCAAAATTATCGTAAAAATCTTTGCCCATTCCAGTAATTTGAGAACCTTGTCCAGGAAAAATGAAAGCTCTATTCATAAAGGTAAAACATATTAAATTTGCTTGAAAACATTATGAGAAATATCCACAAACTGTCAATTATTTTAATAATTATAATGAATTTCTTTGTGTGTGTTGATGTTCTAGCAAACGAAAAAACCTCAGCTAGTGATAAATCATATAAACAAGTTTTTGATTATATAAGAAATAGTAGCTGGATCAATGCTGAAAATTTAGCAAATAAATTGGGTGATAAAGCCTTATTTAAGATAGTGTTATCACAAGAATTTTTGGATACAAGTTACAAAGAAACTAATTTTCACAAGATAACCAATTTTCTAAAGAAAAATCCAACCTGGCCACAAAATGATTTATTAAAAAACAGAGCCGAGCATTTAATAAATGGTAATGTCGAAAAGACGGAAATATATAATTGGTTCAGAAAAAACCCACCAGTTACTGGGTGTGGCTATAAATATTATGCTCTTGCTGCGGCGCAAATCGTAACTGATTCAGATAAATTAACCCCTATAATAAAAAATGCTTGGATAAATGGTCATTTTGCTAAAGAGGAGCAAGATGATTTCTATAATAAGTTCAAGAAGTTTTTAAGCAAAGAGGATAATGTAAAGAAGGTGGATAACTTGATTTGGAAAGGTTCAATAAAGTTAGCTAAAAATTCTTTAAATCTAGTGGAGGCTGGATACAAAAAAGCCTTTGAAGCACAAATAGCCTTTTCAGAGATGAACAGGGATGCAAAGAAATTATTTAGAAATATTCCAAAAGAATATCACACCCCTGGATTAGTTTATCAGTACATTAGTTCTAGAAAGAATGAACTTCCTAAGAGCACCGAAATTGCAGGCTTAATAAATTCAGTAAAACGTTATAAGAGTCATGGAGATGATTTTTGGAAGGTTCAATGTTACTTAGCAAGGGAGTATATCGAAAATCAACAGTTTGATGACGCCTATAGTATTGCAAGTAAACATTTTGCTACAGGTCCTGCAAGTGTTAGTGATGCCGAGTTTTTATCTGGATGGCTGGCGCTTCGTTTTTTAAATAAACCACAGCTTGCTATAGAACATTTTAAAAAATTTGGTCAAGTAGTAAAAAATCCAATGAGTATATCGAGGGGAATTTATTGGCTAGGCAGAGCTTACGCTAGTAATGGTCAGAAAGAAGAAGCAAAAAAACTTTATGAGCATGCAGCGCATCAATTTGGTTATACATTTTATGGCCAGGTAGCAACTATGGAACTTGGATTACAAAAATTAAGGCTTCCTCCAAAAATAGTAGCTAATGACAAGCATGATAGTTATACAAAAAATAATGACATTATAAAAGCTGCAAATCTAGTTAGTAAATATGGTGGGGGTGTTCTTGCAAAAGCATATTTAGAGGGTTTAGTTAATTCCACTAAGGAAGAGCAAGAGGTGCTGGCTATTGCTCTTGCAATGAAAAATCTTAACGTCTATCATAAAGTTTGGATGTCAAGAACCGCTATCCAAAAGCATGTTTTTATAGACCATTATTCATATCCAGATCCATATAAAATTGATCATTTGCCAACCGAGAAAGCTCTCACCTATGGCATTATAAGGCAAGAATCAAGTTTTGAGCAATTTGTAATAGCTCCAGATAAGGGCATGGGCTTAATGCAGCTTATGGAACCAACAGCTTGTGATACTGCTAAAAAATTAGCTATAAAATGCCATGTAAAGAAACTAACGCACGATGCGCATTATAACCTAACGTTGGGAAGTCATTACTTAGCTGAGATGCTTCAGAAATATCAAAGTTCTTATGTACTTGCTATCGCGGCCTATAATGCTGGTCCTCATCGGGTAAAAAAATGGCTGAATTTGTATGGTGACATAAGGCAATTTAAAGATTATCATGAAGCTATTGACTGGATTGAAAATATACCTTTCCCAGCCACAAGGAATTACGTACAAAGAGTTTTAGAGAACATACAAATATATAGGGCTATCTTAAATAAGGATAGTAAGTTTAAGTTGGGGCAGGATTTGCTTGCAGATGCTTAAAAGCTATAGTTGAACCTCTCTTTAGCTTTAAGAGGATTAACAAAATTAGCAAGATAAATAATGAGGATTGTAAAATGAGTAATTTAAAAATAGGTGAGAAAGCACCTGAGTTTTTGATAGAAGTATCCGAAGATAAAAACGTCAGTTTGGAAGAGTTCAAAGGTAAGTATATTGTTCTTTATTTCTATCCAAAAGATGATACACCAGGATGTACGCTTGAGGCGATGGATTTTAATGAATTATTACCAGAATTTCATTTATTAAATACTGTTGTTTTAGGGGTTTCAAGAGATGACTTAAGATCACACAACAAGTTTAAGGACAAGTATAATCTAAAATTTAATCTTGGTTCAGATCTAGAAGGTGGAACTTGTTCTAAATATGCTGTTTGGGTTGAAAAATCAATGTTTGGCAAAAAATATATGGGCGTCAATAGAGCAACTTTTTTAATCGATCCACAAGGAAAAATTGCTCATATCTGGCCGAAAGTTTCTGTAGAGGGGCATGCGCGGGAAGTGTTAGATAAGATTAGAGCTTTATCTAAAGTTCACTTATAGAATAGGAATTTAAAAAAACAAACGAAAAACCGGAGTGTACTAGAGATCTACATGAGGATGTTGAGTTTGATTTTGACGACAAAATTACTGCTCAGATGCAGTTTCAAAATAGGTCTATTGAAAAAACCTAATATCATGTTGTATTAAAGATGCAAACACCCTTAATTGTTTATTGATACATTAAGCTTTAATTTATACGTATCCTTTTCTTCTAATATAGTAGTATGAAAGGTAGCTAGTTCTCGGATGTAGCTTATCCAATCTAATTGCGATCATCAATTTTGCAAGCTTTGCTTGTCGCCTGGTTATCTAGGCTGCGCAAGCTCGCTCTGAATTAACGTACTAGACTAGTTTTGCTATACTTTTGCAAGTTGGAAATATCATGAACAAACTCTTATTTTTATTAACTATAATATTGTTATGCAGTTGTCATTTAAAAACAAGTTACAAAGCGCCCTTAGTAGAATTGCCAACTGACTGGAATAAATATTCTGTTAGTAATAAACAAAATACTAAAGAAGAAAAAAAACAATGGTGGTCTAGATTTAATGACACCATTCTTGATAGCTTAATTGAGGAATCATTAGAAGCAAACTCAGATATATTGCTTGCAATGACTAATGTTTCTAAGGCCCAAGCTCAGCTAACCTTAAATAAAACACATAGGCTTCCTCAGATCGGATTACAGGGAGCGATGAAACAGTCAAGAGCTAACGCAACCAACAAGACAGTTAATAGTTTTAGCCTAGCTGCTGTTTTGAATTATGAATTTGATCTATGGGGCGCTGTAGCTAGAGGTAATGAAGCTGCTCGCGCATCTTTGTTAGCAGCTAATTATAATCAAGATGCTATAAAACTAACAGTTACTAGCAATGTAGCAATAGCTTACTTTAATGTTCTTGCCTTAGAAAAAGAATTATCTATTACTAAGGAATTAGTAGCAATACAGGAGGAAATATACGAATTAAATAAAAAAATCTTTCAGTCTGGGGCAGGTGATTTAATAACCTTAAACAAAGCTCAGTCAGCTCTTTCTGTTACCCAAGCTGAGTTACCATCTATAGAGCAATCATTGATGGAACAAGAAAAAGCTCTAGCAGTACTTTTAGCTAGGACTCCAAAGGAGATAGTTAATGGAAAATTACGAAAAGCTAAATTGATTGATGGTTTACCATCAACTGTTATCGTTCCTAAAATACTACCATCTGAACTTTTAGAGCGACGTCCTGATATAAGAGCAGCTGAAGCTTATTTAGTTGCAGCAGATGCTGGTGTTGCCCTTGCAAAAGCAGCTTACTTCCCAAGTATATCGTTAACTGGATTACTAGGATTAGATAGTACTAAGTTAAATAAACTATTTAATAATTCAGCTATTAATTCAAATTTTGGGTCTGCTATAGCGGGGCCACTTATTGATTTTGGCCGGACTGGCGCAAATGTTAAAATCGCAGAAGAAACTAAGAAACAATATATAATACAATATCAACAAAATGTGCGTACCGCTTTTGGGGAGGTTATGAACTACCTTTCTGCCCAGCAAACTTCACACGATAATTTTGAATTTTCAAAAAGAAATGAACGGAGTTTAGAAGAAGTGATGAAGATTACTTTGCAACGCTACAGTCATGGTGTTGGAACATATCTTGATGTGTTAAATGCTAAGCAAATTCTGTTTCAGGCAAAAATTAATAAAGTAAATGTAAAACTTAAACAATTAACTGCCTCTGTAAACCTTTTTCATGCATTAGGTGGAGATTGGTAGGACTAATAGAGAAATAGAAGAAGGTAAAGGCAATAATTTAGATATGAAAAAATATGAAAACAGGAAAAATTTTTATAATCACTTTAATTTTGGTTGTTATGTTATTAGTAATCTGGTTGATAAATTCTAATAGTCAGACTCACGCCACTCTGGAAGTACCACCTTCTGTGGATGTTGTGAAAGTAATTCAAAAGGACACTCCCTATGTAATAGCATTAGCTGGTACTACGGAAAGCTATAAAACGGTAGAGATTAAATCTTTGGTAAATGGTCATTTGGTTAAGGTGCATTTCCAAGAAGGGCAGAACGTAAAGATCAATGATCTTTTATTTGAAATTGACTCCCGTAATTTTGAATATCAACTAAACCAAGCAGAGGCAAATTTACTGCGTGATCAAGTCCAACTGGAAAATGCCGAAAGAGAAGAGCAGCGTTATCGTGATCTATTTGAACAAAATGCTGTTTCAGAAGAACAGTATTTGCAAATATTAACCAACATGAAAGTTTTAAAAGCTGCTATTGAGTCTGACAAAGCTATGATTGCTAATGCTAACTTGCAAATTGAATATACTAAAATTCTATCTCCTATAGATGGGAAGCTTGGAGAAATTCTGCTATATGAAGGGAATTTGGTCGAAATTAATGCTATTAAGCCACTGGTGGTAATTAATAAAATCTCACCAATTAACGTTAGTTTTTCTGTGCCAGAGCAATATTTAAGTTCTATTCGCCTGTCTAAAGAGTCAGGTGATTTAGTAGTTAATGTAGAAACTGCATCAGGACAAAAAATCAAAGACGGTGAAATAGTGTTTATTGACAATAACATAGACATTGCTAGTGGCACCATAAAACTTAAGGCATTATTACCTAATAGCAACGAAATATTATGGCCAGGGCAGTGCGTTAAAGTCTTTTTAAATGTCTATAACAAGAAAAATGCCTTAGTAATACCAACCAAGGCCATACAAATTAATCAAAAAGGTTCTTTTGTATTTGTAATTGATCAAAACAATAAAGCTAGCATAAGAAATATAATAATAGAATTTGCTGATGATAATGAAGCCGTTATTAAGGAAGGGCTGACTTCTGGCGAAACAATAGTAGTAAATGGTCAATTACATTTATCTAAAGATAAAGTAGTAATTCCAACACTCGTAGAGGATAAATCGTAAGGTATGTTAGAATTGTTTATCAAGCGTTCAGTACTTACAACCTTATTGATGGTTACAATACTATTATTTGGGATATTTAGTTATCGATTATTGCCAGTTAGTGTACTACCAACAATCGATTTTCCAACCATTCAGGTTTCAGTGAATCTTCCAGGGGCGGATCCAGAGACTATGGCTTCTTCAGTTGCATTGCCATTGGAAAAACAATTTTCAACTATTGCAAATGTTGATTCAATGAATTCAATCAACACAACTGGCAGTACTAAAATTACGTTGCAGTTCTCTTTAGATCGCAATATAGATGCTGCTGCTCAAGACGTACAAGCGGCCATTTCGTCTGCAGCAAAGCAACTACCAGCTGATTTAACTTCTCCTCCATCTTATCGCAAGGTCAATCCAGCAGATGCTCCAATTTTTTATTTAGCCCTAACATCTGAAACTATGGCTTTATCTGATGTTGATTATTATGCAGAAACAATTATAGCTCAGCGTCTTTCTATGCTTCCAGGAGTTGCACAAGTTTTAGTATACGGATCGCAAAGCTACGCTTTGCGAATACAAGTTGATCCAAGTAGCATGGCAGCTAATATGATAGGTTTAGATGAAGTAGCGAATGCTATTAGTGCAAGTAATGCCAATTTACCTACTGGGGCGTTGTATGGGAAGGATGTTTATTCAACAATTTTAGCACCTGGACAATTAATAAATGCAGAAGAATACAATAATTTGGTACTAATGTACCGTAATGGATCCCCTGTTTTTCTTAAAAACATAGGAAAAGCTATTGATAGTGTAGCTAATGATAAAGTAGCTGCTTGGTATAATAATAAGCGTGGTATAATTTTAGCTATACAAAAACAACCAAATACCAACACTCTTGAGGTAGCAAATTCTATAAAAAAAATATTACCATCGTTACGTAATCAAATTCCTAGTGGAGTTGACGTAAATATACTCTTTGATCGTTCTGGGTCGATAAGGGAATCAGTAAATGATGTACAATTTACTCTAGTTCTTGCTCTTGTGTTGGTTGTACTAGTTATATTCATTTTCTTACATAATTTTTCTTCTACTGCTATACCAACACTAGCTCTTCCCCTATCAA
>CAMCTQ010000047.1 GCA_945878545.1 Rickettsia typhi | reverse complement strand
TGGCATTAATTCCGGGTAAAACAAACCCGGTTGTAAAGTGGTCTTTATCTAAATCATATAACAATGGGTCTGATAATTTAAATTGATCAATTCTATCTTTTAAATAAGCCATAAGATTCGAAACAATTTCTTTTGAAACAGATTTTCTTGTAATAAAAATGGAAGATGCAGCTACTGTTTGTTCACTTCTGTTGATGCCAGGATACCCTCTTTCATCAATCGTATATCTTTTAAAAGCTGTGTTGTTCTTAACAAGCTCATCAATTTTATCACTTTCAATACTAACAAAATCAGATTCACAAGCATGAGTAATATGATTGACTAAAGCATTAGGATGACCAGTCATTAAAATCACAGCATCAATTTTACCATTACAAAATTGATGGGCATATTCTTCATGAGCCATTTCTATATCTTCTGGTTCTTTTTTAAAGTCATAATAAGAAGAAAGAGCTACATAAGCAATAGTACTATCCGAATTTCTAGGACCGTTCGATATTTTCTTACCATCTAAGTCTCCGAACACAAGGATCTTATCTTTATCCTTAGCAATTACGGTAAAAGCTTCATCATGAAGCCTAAGGAGCTGAACCATATCCTGGAATGGTTTAGAGTCAATAAAATACCCCTTACCTTTGTAAGAATCTACGGCTAGATTTCCTTGCGCAAAAGCAAAATCCACTTCTTCGTTTTGCAAAAGAGCTATATTTTCGAGAGTACCTGTTGTAGGTATAACTTCACAACGTATACCATTGTTAGATTCTGTTATGTACCTGCATAATCGGAGCCCAATAAAATAGTACCCTTCTAATATGCTACCAGCAGCAATTTTGACAATTTTTTTATCCCCATCTTCTGATGCAAAAGCAGGATTATGCAGGAGTGTAATACAAATAAAATAAATAATAAATTTTAATTTCGACATAATTAGTAATTTAATTAGAATTGTACAAATCTCTATCTAGAGTACCTTCACTACTATCTATTACCAAAGTAATTGTAGCATCGCCAGTAATATTTATAGCTGTGCGTAATAAATCAAGCACTCTGTCAATGCCAGCTATTATTGCAACTCCCTCAATAGGCATATTCACTGCAGATAAAATCATTGGCAACATCACCAATGATCCTCCTGGAATTCCAGCCCCTCCCATAGATCCAAGAGTAGCGGTGAGTATTATTACCATATAGTCACTAAGAGAAAGAGCTATTCCCATCATCTGAGCAAAGAAAACACTAGTTAGTGCCAAATTAATTGCCATACCGTCCATATTAATAGACGCACCAAGAGGCAACACAAAAGATGTACTCGATTCAGAAATCCCTAATCTTTGACGACAAACTTGCATCGTAGTAGCCAAACTAGCTTTACTACTACCCGTAGACAAAGCAATTGATTGATACTCTAAACTTTTTCTATAAAAAGGCATTGGCGACATTTTACAGAATACTATAATAAATAATCCAAAAATTAAATATTGCAACGCCATAGCAATGGTTATTGCAAATACCAGCCTAGATAAACTAATCATAATATCAAGTCCTTGGGTACCCACTACCCAAGCTGTTAAGGCGAAAGCACCATAGGGCGACAGCTCAACAACTTTAGAAATCATTTTTAAAACCATTTTTGCTACGGAATTAATAAAGCTCTTTAAAGGATCAGCTACTGAACCCATCGCATTCAAAATAATTCCAGTAAAAATGGCAAAAAACACAACTTGAAGAGTTTTTCCTTCTGCAAATGACCCAACTATATTATTGGGTACGATATTTATCAAAAACTCGATTAAATCAAACCCCCCTTCTTTAAAATTCCTTTCTTGAGGAACTCCAAAATCTATTACCACCCCTACACCAGGTTTCAAAACAAAGGCTACCATGAGACCAAAAATAACTGCAAAAACCGTAGTTCCAAGAAAAGCTAAAACAGATTTCATCCCAACCCTACCAAGAGAACTTGGGTCATTCATACTTGTAATACCGGAAACCAAACTGAAGAAAATTAATGGTAAAATTATCATCTGAATTAGTCGTAAAAATACAGTACCTATAGGTTTTACAGTCTCAGAATATTGGGGCAAATATACCCCAAACACTACTCCCAAAATTAACCCAAGCGTAACTTTATGCCAAAGTTTCATAAATAAACCTCATCTATTATCTTAGTTTAAAAATTACAGTTTTTTGTAATCAACTGATTAAAAAATAGTTCAAACAAACAGTAAGCTTAGAGCACGCAACTGCCTTAAACTAAAATTGACCACATACTTAATTTATTTAAGCGACTCCTTCACCCAATTTAAATATTGGGGCAATCCAGAGGTAATATCAAGCTTAATTATTTCTGGTAACCTGTAATTATGGTATTTTGTTATAGCCTTTTCAACAGCACCATAATTAGCAGACACAGTCTTTATCATCAAACGAAATTCCTTTGATTGACAGAGTTTCTTTTCCCAGTAAAAAGAACTCAAAATCTCATCTAATTGAACACAAGCAGCAAGCTTATTCTCAATCAGATAAGATATAATATCGTTCGCATTTTCTAATTTATCAGTAGTAGTTATAATAAGACAACATTCTGTATTATTCATTTTACTTCTACATAACAATTTGGTGTCTCGTAAAGCCTAATTTTTAATATCTGAAATAAACTTTGCGCGAATAATAGAGGTATAACATCTTCTCGTAGATGTAAAGCAATATTTTCAGCCGTTGGATTTGAATCTAAATAATATACAGACTGGCCAGTATATTTTGAGATATATTCACCTAAACTCTGATCACTTTTATTCAAAATAATATTATGATCAAAATTAATGTCAATCCATTCCTTCATAATTGTTTTAAGCAAACCAAAATCAGCAACCATACCAATTTCGTCTAATTCCGAAGTAGTGGCAGTAATTTCTAAAATATATCTATGGCCATGTAAATACTTACATTTATTTTTATGCCCAATAACGCGATGACCAGCATCAAACTCTATTCTTCTAGTGCACTCTACCACAAATTAGTTACTCACAAAACTAAGTAAAGAATCATACTTGGTGATTGTAGCATTTAATATATTAGCATCCAAACTATTTTTCTCTAAACTATCTAACTCTAATTTTAAAATTGCAAGTTTACTTAAAACATCACTCTTCTTTTGACCGTCCAAAGAAACAACAAATTCAGAAACTATATCTACCTCAGTAGGAGTAACACGAGCTACTCCTCCATAAATAAAAAATTTCTTTTCCTGGTCATCTAAGAAAACGCTTATAGAACCTATTGCAACTGTTGAAATTAATTTAACATGGCCTGGGAGAACACCAAAAACTCCTTCTCCACCAGGAATGTTAACCATCATTGCATTTGCTTCGAATACAACCTCTGATGGCATGATAATTTTAACTAAAATAGTACTATTCATAAAATGTTTAAACTCAAAATTAAAAAAACGTCATGGCAAATTACATAACCTTCATTTTTTCAGCTTTTTCTACCGCCTCTTCGATGGTTCCAACCATATAAAAAGCAGCTTCTGGCAAATGATCATATTTACCTTCAACTAATCCTTTAAACCCCGCGATCGTGTCACTAAGATCAACAAATTTACCTTTGATTCCAGTAAATACCTCAGCTACATGAAAAGGTTGAGATAAAAATCTCTGAATTTTTCGGGCTCTAGTAACAACTAGTTTATCTTCTTCCGATAGTTCATCCATACCAAGAATAGCTATGATATCCTGCAGCGATTTATAAGTCTGTAAAATTCTCTGCACTTCTCTTGCTGTATTATAATGCTCCTCACCAACAATATCTGGATCTAAAATCTGTGAGTTGCTATCAAGGGGATCAACCGCAGGATATATACCAAGCTCTGCAATTTGACGACTAAGTACCGTAGTCGCATCCAAGTGTGTAAAAGAAGTGGCAGGTGCAGGATCTGTTAAATCATCTGCTGGAACGTAAATCGCTTGTACAGAAGTAATAGATCCACGTTTAGTTGATGTGATTCTCTCTTGCAAAGACCCCATATCCGTTGCCAAAGTTGGTTGATACCCAACAGCAGAAGGTATACGCCCCAGTGTTGCTGATACTTCCGAACCAGCCTGAGTAAAACGAAATATATTGTCTACAAAAAACAATACATCTTGACCACCATCCAGATCACGGAAATATTCCGCAATA
Source organism: Rickettsia typhi (assembly GCA_945878545.1). GTDB lineage: Bacteria > Pseudomonadota > Alphaproteobacteria > Rickettsiales > Rickettsiaceae > Megaera > Megaera typhi_A. The sequence goes on along the minus strand of CAMCTQ010000047.1, from coordinate 4,611 downwards.
GTTAAACCGGTTAAAGCTACCCGCGCTCTAGCTCCTGGTGGTTCATTCATTTGACCATACACAAGCGCAACTTTGGACTTTTCAAGATCATCTTTATTAATTACACCAGAATCTATCATCTCATGATAGAGATCATTACCTTCTCGAGTTCTTTCACCAACTCCTGCAAAAGCAGTGTACCCACCATGAGCTTTAGCAACATTATTAATTAATTCCATTATAATAACAGTTTTACCAACTCCAGCACCACCAAATAATCCAATTTTCCCCCCTTTAGAGTAAGGGGCTAATAAATCAACAACTTTTATACCAGTCACTAAAATGCTTCTTTCTGTTGATTGATCCTCAAATTTTGGAGCATCTTTGTATATCGATGAAAATTCTTTTGTCTTAATTTCTCCCATTTCATCAACTGGCTGGCCAATTACATTCATAATTCGCCCTAAGGTGCCCTTGCCTACTGGAACTTGTATTGATTTACCAGTATCTTCAACAAGCGCACCTCTAACTAACCCATCAGTTGAATCCATTGCAATACAACGAACAGAACTATCCCCAATGTGCTGAGCAACTTCAAGCACCAACTTTTCACCATTATTAAAACATTCAAGCGCATTTAAAATATTTGGCAATCTCACTCCATCGTCAAATCTGACATCAACTACCGCTGAAATAATTTGAGTTATCTTTCCCTGTTTTTTACTCATTCTAAACCTTTAATATTATTTAGTATTTTTTCCAAAAGGATCTTTTTGATCCTGAACCAATTCGCCTGCAATTGCATAATTTTCAGGCATCATTTCTGACAAGATAATACGAACATTTTTAGGCGCCACGTCTAAAGATTCACATATAGCTTGCGTTACCTTATTTACAAGTTGTTTCTTTTTAGCACTATCTCTTCCATGCATCAGATGAATTTGTACAATCGGCATATATCTTATATATTTTAAGTTAATTTACTACAGCCATACTTAAGCATAACTACCATAATCCCATAGAAAAATAATATTATTTACAAAGCCTCTGCTCCAGAAATAATTTCTGTAAGCTCGGTTGTAATCATCGCTTGCCTTGACCTGTTTAGCTTCAAGGTTAATTTATCTATCAACTCCCCTGCATTTCTAGTAGCACTATCCATCGCCGTCATTCTCGCAGCCTCTTCGCTAGCCTTATTCTGCAGAAATCCATATTCTATAATGCCAATAATGTATAGGTTTATTAGAACAGTTGCAAGATCAGACCCCTCATACTCACAACGAGAACTTGCTAACGCATCACCTTTTTTTTGCTGGTTTTCGTCTACGTATTCAACCGGGAAAACATTAACTCTAGTCATCACTTGCGTTAACGCATTTTTAAACTCATTATAATACAAATAACAACTACCTATTTTATCTTGCTCAGTTAGGCTAATAATTTTAGCTTTAATTTGCAAGGCAACCGGTAGAAATTTTTCTTTTGTTACATGATAATATTCTTCGATTCGATCTGAATAGCTACCTTTTAATGCGTCATACCCCTTTTTACCAATAACAATCAATTTTACTTTAATATTCTGCTCTTCAAATTTAGCAATATCACGTTTTACAGCTCTTACTATCTGGGAATTAAAACTACCACATAAACCTCTTTCTGAAGTCATAACTACAAGCAAGCAAGGTTTATCGGCAGAAGGTTCGTTAAAAAACTTTTGATCGATTGGATTTAAATCAATAAAATTAATATTTAGTCTAATATCATTCATCATCTTTGCAAGGACAGATGAATACTCGTCTGAAGCCTCAGCACGATCCTTAACCCTACGAAGCTTTGCAGCAGACACTACTTGCATCGCTTTGGTAATTTTCTGTGTAGACTTTACGCTTTTGACCCTATTTCTGAGCTGTTTTAAACCAGACATACTAATATTGATTATTATCTAAAAATTCTTTTAAAAATTCCTCAAGATAAAGCTTTAACTTTTCTTCAGTTGCGCTGCTTAAATCTTTTTCTTGTCTAATGGCTTTTAATATAGCATCACCAGTTAGACGAATACCAGCTATCAACTCATGTTCAAACTTTTTTACATCTGAAGGCTTGATCTTCTCAAGATACCCACGTACACCGGCATAAAGACTAACGACCTGTTCTTCAATAACAAAAGGTGAATATTGTGGTTGCTTAAGAATTTCTGTTAATTTTAAACCATGCTGAATTAATTTCTGAGTCGCAGAATCAAGATCAGACCCAAACTGGGCAAAAGATTCCATTTCACGGAACTGTGCAAGCTCTAATTTCAATGAACCAGCAACCTTTTTCATTGCTTTAATTTGCGCAGCTGAACCCACCCTACTCACTGAAATACCAACATTTACAGCCGGTCTAATACCTTTATGGAATAACTCACTTTCCAAAAATATCTGACCATCAGTTATTGAAATCACGTTAGTTGGAATGTAAGCTGAAACGTCACCAGCTTGAGTTTCGATAATTGGCAACGCCGTCAAAGAACCACCACCATTTTTATCAGAAAGCTTTGCTGCACGTTCCAGCAACCTTGAATGCAAATAAAACACATCCCCAGGATAAGCCTCACGACCAGGGGGTCTTCTAAGAAGCAGCGAAATCTGACGATAAGCAATAGCGTGTTTAGTCAAATCATCATATACAACAAGGGCATGCATTCCATTATCTCTAAAATACTCACCAATTGTACAACCAGTATAAGGAGCCAAAAATTGCAAAGGCGCAGGGTCGGAAGCAGTTGCTGCTACCACTACAGTATAAGACATAGCACCAGCTTCCTCTAATTTTTTTACTATTTGAGCTACTGTTGACCTCTTCTGACCAATTGCTACATAAACACAGAAAATTTTATCCGCAGTTTCATTATCTAAATGCGCATGTTTTTGGTTTATTATTGTATCTATGGCAATTGCAGTCTTACCCGTTTGGCGATCACCAATTATCAACTCTCTTTGACCTCTGCCAATAGGTATTAAAGTATCAATTGCTTTGATACCAGTTTGCACCGGTTCATGCACACTTTTTCTAGCAACAATACCAGGAGCTTTAGTTTCTACTCGACGATGTTCCTTAGCGTTAATAGGACCCTTCCCATCAATCGGATTCCCAAGAGCATCAACAACTCTCCCAAGCATAGCAGTACCCACAGGCGTACTTAGAATATCACCGGTTCTTTTTACTAAATCGCCTTGCATAACAGCTCTGTCATCACCCATGATCACAACACCTACAGTGTCGGTTTCGAGGTTAAGAACCATACCTTTTACGCCGGAAGCAAACTCAACCATTTCGCCTGCTTGAACATTATCTATACCATAAATTTTAGCAATGCCATCACCTACGGCCACAACATAACCAACTTCCTGCAACTTAGAAATTTGATCTAGATCACCTATCTCTCTTTTTAAAATCTCAGATATCTCAGATGGATTTAGCTTCATTTCTTAAAACTCCTTAAATAATTTACAATAAATTTATTTGCTCATCAGAACTAGTATTTATATTTTAGCGGCTTTTGCAATCTTGGAAGCCCTCTCCAAAGCCCCAGCAACAGAATAATCATAAAGCAAACTATCATGTTTTATGACCACGCCACCAATCAGAGATTCGTTTTGAACGGAGTTTAACTCGATAATTTTCTTTAATTTATCTTCCAGATATTCTCTTATAACATTAGTTACTTTTTTATTTGGCTGACTTGCTACAGATTCTACCGTAACGAATTTTATTCCTCTACTCTCATCAAGCAGATGTTTATACTGCTTCACCACAGATGATAATATTTCAAAACGAGAGTTTTTAACTACCACTCTAAAAAACTGATTCACTATCTTATCAAACTCAAACTTTTCTACAAAATCACTCACTATCTTCAATTTATCAAATTTAGAAATAACAGGTGAATATAGAGCAAAGCGGGTCATCTCCGAAGTCAATAAAATCTCATTAAATAAAGATATTTGTTCTAAGATTTTTTGACGTTCTGACGATTTAACGTTATCAAATAAGCATGAAGCATAGTTTCTAACAATTTTTTGATCAATCATTATCTTAATTCGTAAATTTTAAGTTCCTAAAATGAAATAATTCTACTAAAAATCCAACATATCAGCAAAAAAACATTTAGTCATCTAATTTTGCAAAGCAATAAGTAATAAATATTTGCGGCATGGTCAAAAATATTATGTTTCAAACATATTCCTGTAACCAGCTTTCATCGTCACAAAGATTGAACCAATAATCAACAAAAGTATCCCTATAAAATATAGACACACTATAGAAAAACTTTGAGTATATTTCCATATCAATATACAGAAAAATGGTATAGTTGAAGATAAAATCATACTCCCAAGCGAATGCGCTAAACTAACACATCTAACTCTTATATCTACTGGAAATATTGATTGCAATTTAATTTGTATTGGTATCATATAAATTGGCACTAAAAAAACTAGCACCAAATGCAAGGTAAATGAAAATACGTTATCAACACTCAAAAATTGCATCATAAAGACTGAGCATACAGTTAGTGCCAACGATATAAATATCTGTTTATATACCGGTACTCTATCAGCTAAAACACCAGATATCAAACACGAAACA
>CAMCTQ010000046.1 GCA_945878545.1 Rickettsia typhi | reverse complement strand
TGATACCACCGCACATACTATGTCAATACTAGCTGGTGTCGCTGTTGTTACTTTCGGTATTCATGCAGTTTGGGATAATACTCTTACTATGGGAGCCCTAGTTGCAACCATGATGTTAATATGGAGAATCCTTGGTCCTCTACAAACTCTTTGCTCTATGCTTCCTAGGATCGAGCAACTTAGGAATAGTATCGAACAGATTAATAGGCTAGTAAATATAGATATTGAACACCAATCGGCAGTAGTAAAAAGACCTATTGAATCCCTTATAGGAAATATAAGACTTACCAACGTCGGTCTTCGTTATACCATGGATGTCGAACCAGTATTCGTTGGTCTTGACGTTGAAGCCCAGGCTGGAGAAGTAATTGCCATTACCGGTAGCAATGGCTCCGGCAAAAGCTCGCTTCTGAAATTGATTAATGGTCTATACCAACCACAAACAGGGACCATCAGAATTGATGGTGTAAACATAAAGCAAATGGATCCGATAGAGCTTAGAAGTTATATCTGTTACCTTCCTCAGGTGCCTAATTTCTTCGAAGGGACTATCAAAGAAAATTTGCTATTTGCCAATCCTCTAGCTACAGATGAAGAGATTATGAATGCCATTGAAAAAGCAACTGGCCTTGATGAACTGGAAAACATGGAAAAAGGAGTTGATACTATTATTTATGGTCATAACCCCCCTATTCCAACTAGCTATAATTATGTACTAAATTTGGCTAGAGCTATGCTAAAAAAAAGCAACATTATCTTACTTGATGAACTACCTAATGCCTCATTAAACGAAGATATTGGTTTAGCCTATAAAAAGTTAATAGAGGATGCTAAAGGTAAAAAAACTGTTTTCTTTGTTAGTCAGAGAGATGATTTTATAAAAATAGCAGACAAAGTAATTGTTTTGATTCCTGGCACTAGGCCAGTTGTTATGACAACGGATAGATTTATCAATCAATATGGGAAATAATAGATGTTAGATAAGAAAATTGAGGATTTTTCTGAGAAAATAGAAACCTCACCACCCCTAGCCAAAAAAACTTCGATTAGTTTAAAAAAAATATTTGGAGTTTTTTATCCACAAATCAATTCTCATGCCAAAATTGATCAATTAAGATATTTATCCCAAACGGCTCTAGTTGAGGAAACTGTGGCACCTCATATAGTACGTACTACCTTAATGATTATAAGTACAATTATTCTTGTTTTAGTAGGATGGTCTGCCGTTACTTATGTTAATGAGATAGCAATTACCGAAGGAGAAGTGTTGCCAAGTAAACACATCCAGTCAATTCAGCACTTAGAGGGCGGGATAGTAGCTGAAATTAATGTTTCGGAAGGAGAGTTAGTTGAAAATGGCCAGGTACTAGTTAAGCTGGATGGGTCTGGTTTAGAGAAAGATCTCGCCAGTTTAAAAGCAAAAAAATTATCACTTCAATATCAATCCCTTAGACTAAAATCGTTCATTAATCAAACCACTCCAACTTTTAAAGAAATTACAGAAGGCAGGAATAAAGAGATGGAAGATGAACAGCTCAAAGCATTTCAAAGTATGATGAAGGCTAAAGAAAGCGAAAGAAAAGTTATTGAAGAACAAATCACTCAAAAAAAAGAATCTCTAGAAGGTCTTGAAGAAAAAAACAAAACATTAAATGAAAATATTAAATTAGTTTCCGAGGAGCGTGATTTAAAAAAACAACTAATGGAAAAAGGTAATCTAAGTAGATTTAATTTCTTAGATATACAAAAACAGTTAAATCAAATTCGTGGCGAATTAAATGGTGTGGACTCTGATATGTCTCAAGCAAAAAATGCAATTACTGAATATCAAAATCGCCTTAGTTCTCTTAATGCAAAAGCTATTGATGAAGCTTATCAACAACTAAATCAAGTATCTACTGATCTAGCTCAAGTAGATGAGGTGATCCATAAATTATCAACTCAGATAGATAAACTTAACATAAAGTCACCATCATATGGATATGTTAAAGGAATAAAAGTCAAAACTATTGGCGGAGTAGTTGAGGCCGGAAAAGTGATACTAGAAGTAGTACCGCTTGAGGGAGCTTTAGTAGTCGAGACAAAAATTCAGCCAAGAGACGTTGGCCACATCAAACTTGGTCAAGAGGTGAAAGTGAAGATTAGTTCGTACGACTTTTCAAGATACGGAACTGTTCATGGTAAATTAGAATATATTTCAGCAACCACATTTATTAATGACGATGGCACTAGATATTATTTGGGCAAAGTATCTCTTGAAAAAAACTATGTCGGGCAAGATGCTACTAGAAATTTAATTATACCTGGTATGACTGTAGAAGCAGATATAGTAACAGGTACTAAAACTATTTTAGCATATTTACTAAAACCGATTCATACCTCTATTACTACAGCTTTTACAGAACGGTAATTTAGGGTGGAGATTTTTAATATAAAAATAATAATATCATTCTAGGAAAATAATGAAAAATACTCCAGCTGTAATTTTAGTAGTGGATGATGATAGAACAATTTTAGCTGTCATTGAATCTCTTTTAAAGAAGAATGGTTATGAAGTAATTACAGCTATAAATGGTACAATGGCAGAGCAAGCTATCACTGAAAATCATAAAAAAATAGATGCAATTTTGCTTGATAGAATGATGCCAGATATGGATGGAATTGACGTTGTAAAATGGATGAATAGTAACAAGAAAATTTCAACGCCACCAATTATAATGCTAACAGTTTTAGACAGACCCGAACAAGTCAAGGAAGGTATTGACGAAGGAGTTTTTTATTATTTGACAAAACCTATACAGGAACCTGTTCTTAAATCAGTTGTGTCATCTGCTGTGAGGGAATCAAAACAACATAAACTACTAACCCAGGAACTAGAAAGGCACCGAAATGGTTTTAAGTTGTTAGATAACGCTTCATTCAAAGTTCATACCTTAGATGAAGCAGATGACGTTGCTTGTTTTATAGCCAATTCTTTCCCAGAACCTAGTAAAATTTTACCTGGCATCGCTGCTCTTGTAATTAATGCAATTGAACATGGGAATTGTCAAATTTTTTATGATGAAAAATCAAAATTAGTATCTGAAGGAACTTGGAGAGAAGAAGTAGAAAAAAGATTAACATTAGAAGAAAATAAAAATAAATTTGCAGATGTTATTTTTACTAAAGAAGGTCAAAAATATACCATAAAAATTACTGATCAAGGCCAGGGATTTACTTGGAAAAAATTTATTATTGCTGATCCATCACGTGCTCTTGATAACCACGGTAGAGGGATTGCCAGAGCTAATATGATATTCGATTCTCTTGAATATAACAAACAAGGAAATCAGGTAAGCGCCACAGTGGACAAAACAGATAAGGAAAGCTTCACATGGTAAAATCAATCTCCAAGAATCTATTTTCTATATTCGTCGTTTTTCTTGCTTATTTTATTCCAGCAAAACTAGGCTTCCTTATAGCCCTCCCCCCTGATAATGCAACTGCAATATGGCCAGCTTCTGGTATGGCAGCTGCCGGGGTAATTTTTTTTGGTTACAGAGCTCTACCAGGCGTTTTTCTTGGTTCGATAATAGCAAATCTGAATAATTTTTTATCTGTTGCAGAGATTCTAAGTCCCAAAATATTGAATTTCATTGATACTACTTCGTGGATAGCTCTAGGTGCGACAATTGAATCTTTTACTGTTGTTTTCATTATAAAAAAATTAATAGGATACCCAAGTCCCCTTTCTCATTGGCGCGATATATTGATTTTATTTGTTGTTGCTGGTATGGTCGGCTCTATCCCTTCTCCTACTATAGGAGTAACAGCTTTGCACATTAAAGGCATAATACCACTTAATAATTATTTTTATAGTTGGTGGACTTGGTGGATAGGAAACAGTCTTGGTATCATTGTATGTACTCCCATACTTGTCGCCATGTTTACCCCAACTACATATATCAGCCTCAAACGGAAAGTACTTATAGCCATACCACTCGTTTCTGTTTTTACTATAGTGATCATTTTGTTTGTAAATGCTAGCTCTTGGGAGCATAAAAAATTATACCAAGAACTTGAAAATGAAGTAAGTAACTCAATAACTCAATTGGAAAACAAAATAACTACTTATATCGAAGAAACTTTTGCTATCAGTAATTTTTATCTTGCATACGATCGTGCAGATCGGTCGAACTTCAAATATTTAATCGGCAATATCTTAAACAAATCACCTGAACTGTATAGTCTACAGTGGGCACCTAAAATGGATGCAAATTCTAAAGATGAGTTTATTGACAAAGCTAAAAAAGATGGCATTGATTATACTATAAAAAAATATTCTGGTAAAAACCCTTTAAACAGAAAAAAAGATGAGACTATATTTTTCCCTATATACTACTCTGAGTCTTGTGAAGTTACATACAATAATTTAGGTTATGATATATACTCTGATCCTGAATTGGCAAAATTTATAGAACGCGCCATTACCACAGGAAACCTGCAAATCTCAGATGTTTTAAATCTTACTAGCATGCACAATGCTCCTAAAGTTATTATATTCTTTAAACCCGTATTTGATCATAACTTAATCGATCCTTTAAAGAGCATCCAAAATAACATAAAAGGTATTATTATTGAAACTTTCAGAATGAGCGATTTGTTTAATGATTTCGTAAAAGATCTACACGAAAAAGGGATAGAACTAGAAATAGTTGATAATAATTCTAAAAATAAAAACACTATATTTACATCACTTGACAATCAACACCCATATGCATTGAGCTTTACTGGTGCTATTAGTTTTGAGGACAAAACTTGGATCGGTGTATTTAAGCAAAAAACAGAATATCTTGTAGCTCATAAAGAATGGCACTTATGGTATTTATTATTTGCTGGGTTATTGTTTACCGCTATATCTGCTATTTTAACAATGGTAATAACTGGCTATTCTGAGAACATAGAAAAATTAGTAAATAAAAAAACTAAAGATCTAAAAGAAAGTGAAACTAGGTTTCAGTTGGCCGTTGAAGGTACCCGTGATGGTATTTGGGATTGGATGGACGTAGAAAAAAATGAAGTTTACTGGTCGCCACAATTTTTTAAATTACTAGGGTACGAAAACGAAGAAATAGAATCTTCATATCAAACCTTCATATCACTTATGTATCCTGCTGATGCTACTATACTTGAAAATGCTATAGAAGAACATTTTAACAATAGTAAACCATTTGATATAGAATGTAGGTTAATGCAAAAAACTGGGAATTATAAATGGTTCCAAGCAAAAGGCCTATTAACTATAAATCCTGATACTGGCGTTAAAAGAATGACTGGCTCGATTAGTGATATTAGTGACCGCAAGAATACTGAAAGAAAATTGCAAAAAGCTAAGGAAGAAGCTGAGTCAGCAACTAAGATGAAATCAGAGTTCTTAGCTACTATGAGCCATGAAATAAGAACTCCAATGAATGGTATTATAGGAATCACAGAACTTATCCTTGATACAAAACTTACCTTACAGCAAAAACGTTATCTTGATAATCTGCTACAGTCTGCAGAAAATCTTTTAGAAATTTTGAATGATATTCTTGATTTTTCCAAGGTGGAAGCTGGTCAAATGGAACTTGAAATGTTGCCATTCAACCTAAAAACAACTGTTCAAGATGTAGTAGATTTACTATCGCCAAAAGCTAATCAAAAAGGTCTAGAGCTATCTATCAATTTTCAGAATCATGTGAATGAATTCTTGATTGGAGATGCAATGAGAATAAAGCAAATCCTTCATAATTTGATTGGTAATGCCATAAAATTTACTGGGAGCGGGCAAATAACAATAACCATTGGTAACAACCCCTTATACGTTGCCCAACAAGGAAAATCTATGATCATGATATCGGTAAAAGATACTGGTATTGGTCTTACAAAAGAGCAAGCAAAAATGATTTTTAATAAATTTGTTCAGGCTGACAGCTCTACTACTCGTAAATATGGTGGAACAGGTCTTGGTCTTGCTATTTGTCAACAACTTGTGACTTTACTTGGTGGTGAAATTAGCGTTGAGAGTGCAGTTAATATTGGTACTACCTTCTCTTTTACAATGCTGTTAGATATTGCTAGCAATACCAATGTTGCCGACAATGTAGGTGTCAGACAAAAAATAACTCTAGATCCTGGTATTAATGGACCTATAAGGATTTTAATGGCAGAAGATAACCGTATTAACGCTGAAATTGCTAAAGAAATGCTCGAAAGACTAGGGTGTGAAGTTATAACAGCATCGAACGGAAGGGACGCTTACGAAATTTTAAAAACTGATAGAAAATTTGATTTAATCTTCATGGATTGTCAGATGCCTATAATGGATGGTTTCGAAGCAACATCTAAGTTAATAGAGTACGAAAATATAACTACCCAGCAACATATTCCAATCATTGCTTTAACAGCTAATTCAATGCAAGGAGATAAAGAAAAATGTCTTGCAGCTGGAATGGACGACTATTTATCAAAACCAGTAGGTCAGAAAGATTTTGCCAAAATGGTATCAAAATGGCTATTATCTAGAAAAGATTCATCTAAATAAGGTAAAAATGCTCGAGCAAGTGATTCTAGTTGATAAGAACAATAATGAAATCGGCACAGAGGAAAAACTTAAAGCTCATCAGCTTGGACTTTTGCACCGTGCTTTCTCTATTTTTGTTTTGCGTAAAAATCCAGATTTAGAGTTGTTGATGCAGAAGCGCGCTTCAGGAAAATATCATAGTGGTGGTCTATGGACAAATAGTTGTTGTGGACATCCAAGACCTTCTGAATCATTAATGGAAGCTGCAAATCGTCGCTTAAATGAAGAAATAGGACTAACTCTACCATTAAAGGAAATAGGAATTTTTACTTATAAAGCTGATGTGGGAAGAAACCTAACCGAACATGAACTCGATCATGTTCTAATTGGCTACTGGGAAGGTCAATCAATAGTTCCTAATCCTGAAGAAGTAGAAATACTACAATGGCGCAAGATAAACGAAGTACTAATAACAATGAATAAAAAACCTTCTCTCTTCACTATTTGGGTTAAGGAAGCTCTTAAAATGGTGGTCAACTTTACTAAAAATAGAGGATAATAAAATGATTCAACAATTAGAAATAATTAATACAAGCACAGTGAATACCACAAAAGATTTAATGGGAGATCGTTTCCCGATGATGATAAAATACTTTTTAGAAGACTTGCAAATGTATATGGAGGAAATAGCAAGAGGTCTTAAGGAAAAAAATATTCAAATTGTGTTATCCTCTTCACACACAATAAAGTCCTCTGCTAAGCAGCTTGGTGTTGATAGAGTTTCAGATGTTGCAAAACAGCTGGAAACTTTATGCAGGGAAATGATAGATGCAAACAAGCAAGAGTTTCTAAGCCTTGAAGAGCTTAGTGGTAAACTGAAGAATGAAATCATTTTAGCCACTCCAGAACTAAATAAATTGTGTTAGAAATTTACTGATGTATAAATATTTTTTTATTTTACTCATAACAATAATCATCTCTTCTTATTTTTCTTTTTCATATGTCAAGTACTATAGAGGAAAAATAAGCGACCATTTCGATGGTACTAGGTTCTTTGATCCTGAACTTAATAACAACAAAAGTTTTATTGATTTTTTAAAATGGCGATTTACTACAAAATCTTCTGATTGGCCAGATAACGTACCAAATAATCAGTTTGATTTACCACCAACTAGAGTTATGGGATCTGATCTTAGAGTTTCCTATGTCGGTCATGTAACATTTCTTATTCAAACACATGGTCTTAATATTCTTACTGATCCTGTTTGGTCTGAGAGAGCTAGTCCTTTTAGTTTTGCTGGTCCAAAAAGAGTAATAGACCCAGGTATCAAATTTGAGAATTTACCACCTATTGATGTTGTTTGGATTAGTCATAATCACTATGATCATTTGGATCTTAAAACTATTGATTTATTATGGGAAAAACATAAACCAAGGATTATTACCCCTCTTGGCAATGATACAATAATTAAAGATCATAATCCTAACATTAAAGTTGAAGCTTACGATTGGGGAGATCAAGTAATAATTAGTGATTCTATAAAATTCTATATAGAGCCCATGCAACATTGGTCAGCAAGAGGGTTCTTTGATAGAAACAAAGCCCTGTGGGCGGCTCTTAATATAGAAACAAAATCAGGTAATATATATTTTGTAGGTGATTCTGGATACGGTGATGGTCGTTATTTTAAAAAAGCAAAAGCAAAATTTGGCAAATTTCGTTTAGCGTTGCTTCCTATGGGAGCTTATGAACCAAGATGGTTTATGAAATATGCTCATATGAACCCTGAAGACATGATTAAGGCTCACATTGATCTTGGCAAGCCATTTACCGTACCATCTCATTATGATGTGTTTAAATTAACTGATGAGCCAAGAGGCGAAGCTTTAGTTAATTTAGAAAAAGCAAAAAAGCATTTATCTGTAGGAGAAATGTTAAAACCTTTAGAACCTGGTCAATTTTGGTTTGTACCATTATAGTTTTGTACCTATTCCTTACCATACAAATAAGAATATGTAATTTTATGGTAAGGCCAAAGTAGTAATGTCGTGTATTGGGTCTATCTACATAAAGGAACGTAAAGTACCATAAGAATTTTCTATAATCATTGCCTGGGTTTGCCTTACAGCGAATTTTATGCCCCTGTTTTTCTGATAGATTCAGGCGGCCATTTTCGGAAGTAAAATTTCAACAGAATCTTTACACTTTTCTTCGGAGAAATCGTATTCACCAAGCATATTGATATGTATCCATGTCATAACTTATTATATCAATTCTATAAATAAATCAGCATAGTCTTCCATTAGGC
>CAMCTQ010000045.1 GCA_945878545.1 Rickettsia typhi | reverse complement strand
GAAGTATAGTATCTCCATTTTTATCCTGTATTTGCAGTAATCCAGGCAATAATTCAGGTGATATTTTATCTATGATCAATTTAAAAACATCGTGTGAGTTTTTAGCTGCCCAGTGAAGTATAGTATCTCCATTTTTATCCTGTATTCGCAGTAATCCAAGCAATAATTCAGGTGATATTTTATCTATTATGCATTTAAAAATTGCATCATGTGAGTTTGCTGCCCAGTGAAGTAGCGTATTCCCATTAGCATCTGGCATTTGTAGTAAATCAAATAATGACTCAGTTGGAATGCTACTTATTCTTTCTATTATTAACTGAGTAAGTCCCTTTTCGGCTAACAAGTTCAATAGTGTATATTTATCAGCTTTTATTGCATAAGGATTTGCTGCCTGAATTGCAGAACGTGCCATTTCCTCAAGTGTTGCATAAATTGGTGTATCGAATAATGTTGTCAATGAAGAAAGTGGTAATTTATTTATTATTGATTTGATGACTTTTTCGTATCCTTTTTTAAAAGCGTATTCGCGATTTTCTCCTACCCGAACAACCATTTTTTGAAGCGTTACTGCATAACTAGGTTTGTTTAATAACTTCTCCAATGATTTCTCTGAAACATTATCTGTAATTGATTGAACAAGCTTAAAATGGTTTTTATTAAGTGCCCAATGAAATAGCGTAGGGGATCCATCAATGTTTTGGTTTAGTAATTTTGATATCTTTGCACTATCAAATGATGATACGGAATATTTTGCAATAAGCTCTGGTAATTTTTCAGTATCTCTTTTGTTAATAAAGCCTTCCATCCGTTGTAAAAGTAATTTTTCTTGAGCTGCATTAACCTCTACTTGAAGTTTAGCAGCAGCTTTAACCTTAATCGCCTTAGCGCTTTCTTGACGTTGTGCAGCAGCTTTAGCTTTAATTGCACTAGCACTTTCTTGACGTTGAACGGCAGCTTCAGCTTTAGCTAATTCGGAATCTTCCTTTGCAACGCCGTACTCTTGTTCATCTTCAGCTTCGTCTTTAACCTCAGGCTCCTGCGCTCTGGCTGAAAGTTTATTCTGTGCTTTGACTAAAGGTTTGTTCTGTGCTTTGACTAAAGGCTTATTCGAGGCTTTAACCTCAGGTTCATGCGCTCTGGCTGAAAGTTTATTCTGGGCTTTGACTAAAGGTTTGTTCTGTGCCCCAGCTAATGGTTTATTATTAGCATTTCCTAAAGGCTTATTATTATTTGAAACAGTTCTTTTCATGAATTTTAATAACTTAAATTAATATATGGGAACATAATATAATAAATTATTAACTATTTGTCAATAATTAATTAATGAAAATTAATTATGGCCAAATTAAGAAGAAGTATGGATGCACTAAGCTATTTTGACTACAATGCCGACCTATCAGCAAATTAAGCACAGAGCAAGCAAAAATTGCTACACGCCTTGATCGCTTAACAGATTTATTTTTAGATGGTGAGATTGATATAAAACACGCGAAGAAAAACGTCTGCAATCGGTACAAAAAAGAGAAGATCTAATACAGGAAGTCGAAAATCACAACAAGACAGATGATAACTTTTCAAAAAGCTTTGGTGTTTTCGAACTTAAAATTAAACGGCTGTAAGCTAGAATATACCTTACGTTCACCGTTTGATCAGTTCATAAATTTAGGCAAAAACGGAGAATGGTGGAGATGAAGGGAATCGAACCCCCGACATTCTGCTTGCAAAGCAGACGCTCTACCAACTGAGCTACATCCCCAATGTGGAAATTTGGTATTTCTTTGTAAATCACGTACTTTATATACCGCACTAACTTCAGAGTCAATATATATTTAAAAATAGTTTGTTATTTTATAAAGCTTATATCTAAAAATATATGGGGTTAAAAAGACGTAGATTTTACGCCCCCTTCATCCGACTGTTTCAACCCATTCAGCCTCTTCAATCAACAGCAAAGATTATTCGCAACTGATTTTTATATCACCTAAGCTAAACTATAATAGCAAACAAAAGGTTAAGATCTTAATCTTTGTTTAAAACTCTGCTAATATTAACATTATAATATTTGTAATATCAGAAAAGTAATGGAGGCATTATGGATGATAAAATAACCAACCCTGAATTAGATCAAATGTACTTTGGTGATACTTGCCCTGTTCCGAGACAAGGGGGGAATCCAAATTTTTATGCACAGTTTTATGAAGATTACATACTTTCAATTGCTTTATCCAATATAAAAAAGGGTTATTATGTAGATGTTGGGGCAAATAGCCCTGATTTTGATTCTATAACAAAGCATTTTTATTTAAAGGGATGGAGTGGAATAAATATTGAACCTATCAAGAAATGGTACGATGCATATCTTATAGACCGTCCTAACGATATAAATATTAATAAAGGAGTTTCTAATTTCGAGGGAGAGATAGATTTTTATCTTCTGTCTTCAGACCTAATGTCTTCAGGCACTGTTGATTTTGTTAATAAAGCAAAAGAGAAGGGATATGACTACAAAAAGCAAATGATAAAAGTCACGACTCTGAATCGTATATTAGAAGAACACCCTATTCCATCAATTACACTTATGAAAATAGATGTTGAAGGTATGGAAAGACAAATTCTTGAAGGTTTAGATTTGTCAAAACATCGTCCAATTGTTTTGGTAATCGAATCTATAAGGCCGTTCTCTCATATCAAAGTCCATGATAAATGGGAATCGATGATATTAAATAATAATTTTACTTTTGTGTTATTTGATAGTCTAAACAGATATTATATAGCCAATGAACATTTGGATGAATTATCTCCTAATTTTGATAAAGCTATTAAGTGCTATTCTCTGGCAAATCAAAAATATCCAGAATTTAAAATTGAAAATGTTTTTAAACATGAATTAGATTATTAATGAAAAAGTAAAACAAGCATTGAAAAGCAAAAATAAGGCTTTGTTGCACAAATATGATTTTAGGATATAATATACAATAAGGGTGGATTTGCGCGATATATGGATGGTTCTGAATGATCATGCCCAATAGATGCGAAGGCTATTCATACAATATTATACTTATCATGAGTTATTTCAGAACCATATTTTTTGCTGTAATTACAATATGCGGATTATTTTCATTATATTTTGTATACTTTAAATATTTTTCACATGTTAATAATCAAGATATAATTCTTTCTGAAGACCAGGAAGAGTACAAAAGAAAACCAGTTGACCCAGGTGGAATTATTATTCCACATTCAAACAGTTTAATTTATGAAAAATTAAATCCTGGTAGTGTGGTTACTAGTAGTGTCCATTTTTTATCGGATCCTGAAGAACCAATTGACCTCGGTTTTAAATCTAATTTAGAAAATGTTGCTGTTTATGATTCAATAGATGATATCTTAGCAAAGCTTGATCTAAACCAAGAAGATATAATTGCTCGAAATGAACCTAGCAATCGAGAAGAAGATTCAGTTAATACGACAGATTTGGTAAATTCCGATAGTCTACATGATGAAATTCATGTTTCTGATACACCTATAACGCCTAGCACAGATCAGATTGTATCTAAGTTAAAAATTACAAAGCTCGGAGCAGAAAATAATAAACTATATGGTTTTAATATAAACTCGGTAGAGTCTGGTTACAAAATTCAGCTATCCTCTGCTTGGTCTGAAAAAGAAGCAAAAACAGAATGGCAAAAAATACAAGTACGTCATATTAAATACTTGAAAAACGCCCAATTGATAGTAAAAAAAGTTAAAGTGAATAATGATAGAATAATTTATTTAATTATGGCTGGTAATTATTCTTCCTTGAATCAAGCAAAATTGATATGTAAACAGCTTGTTTCAAACAAGCAAAACTGCATTGTTACAAAATAAAATCAATCTCTATAATTTTTTGGCACGCTTTATGCTCCTATTGAAGATATATCATTTTTACTAGGAAAAACAATGTCTTCAGAAGTTTTAATTAGAGAGTCTACAAATGTAAATAGTTTTGCTCCAGCAAAATCTTATAAAAAAGGTGAGGTTTCATCTTTTAATGATTTTATTGGCGACGCAACGAAAGACAGAGAACCAAAAACAGAATTTAAAAATCGAGAAGAAGCTGTTTCAAAAAACCAGGAATATTCAAAGCCCAAGGAAGATTCTAGCAAAGCTGATAGATCAGCTCTCGCTGACGAAAGAACTCCAGCAAAGAATTCTCGAGAAGGCCATAATAATGATTCTCAGGATGGCTCAGTAAACAAATCTTCTGAAAAAGTAGTTTCTGAAGAAGTGGTTTCTGAAGAAGCAGAACCTGCTCAAGATGGGTTTGCTGCTATTCCAGTTGCCATAAACATAGTGTCAGAAGGGTCTTTGAATAAAAATAGCGTAACGCTAGAGGATTTTGACCTTCAAGAAATTGATGCTAGCAGAGATATAACTCCCGAGCAAAGCGCGGCACTTTTGGAAAAAAGTGGTTCCTTTGACATGGATTTTGCTGTAGCAGGAATTGAAGGAGAAGATTTGTTAAAAGCAAAAGAGATTATTAGTACAAAAACATTACCGTTAACAATTAGCAATCAACAGAATGCTACTGCCCTATCAGGCTTTTCATCAGAAGAGCAAGTATTATTACAAATGGGAAAAGAAGTCGCTGCTGCTCCAAAATCCTCTGATTTTAATTCAGAAAATTTTGTTCCATTAGCCCAGCTTGAGGAGCAAAGTAATTTATTGTCAAAATCAGTAGAATTTGAATCAAGAGACTCTTCTCTGCTTGGTCAAATTAGAATGCTTGCAGCAACAGATAGTCAAAAACAAACTAGTACTGTTTTAGAGGATAACTTATTAAATAAGACATCTTCTGATTTGGAATTAACAGATATTGATGGATTTTCTTTGGACGCGGCTTTAAAACAAAAGGAATCTAGGAATGCGCCAATAGCTAGAAAAGAAATTGTAAAAATTGCTGGTAACAAAGAATCGATTGGTAAAGAACCATTGTTTGACCAAGATCAGATATCTTTTGACGAGCTAGAAATCTCTGATTTTGCAGTAATAGATAATTCAAAGGCAAAGACTGAAGTCTCGTTTAGTGATAGTAGCTTGAGTGGTACTAGTAAAACTACCATAAGGCCTCAAGAGCAATTATCTTTATCGTTAAAATATGCAGTGTCTCAAGGTAAAAGTGAAATTACAATCAATTTATACCCTAAAGCTTTGGGAGCTATTGATGTTAAAATAGAATTTGCTACCAACTCTTCTGGCCAGAGCGAAGTTCAAAAAGTCATTATCACTGCTGATCGTAACTCGACTCTAAAACTTCTTGAAAGCACAAAGTCTCATCTAGAAACAGCTCTTGCTGAACTAAAAAAGGAAGCGGCAAGTACAGTCACCGATACTTCTAAAAAGGAAGCTTCGCTGCAATTTGATATGAGAGGTGGAAATAATGGTCAGCCAGACGAAGGATATTTTGGTTCATTTAATGAAAGAGAAAATTGGATGAATAAATTTAGGAATTTAACAACTTCTGATGATGGTTCTGCGATAAAGCCGCAAGAAGGTGATTCTGTGACCACAAGAAAAAATATTCATAATTCCACAACTGTTGATATAGAGGTATAAAAATGGCAGGTCCATCCGCTACAAGTAAATCGTCAAATGCTTTAGATCAAATTACAAGAAGAAATTCTGATCGATTGAATACATCTGATAAAGACAAAACTGGAAAGTCCTTTGAAGACACAAGAACAGCATCTGCAAAAAGAGCCGCTGATCGATACACAAATAAATATACAAAATTTGATACAAACAAAGCTGACAAGTCCTTTGATGAAATGATAGACTTTGTTATTAAATGTACATTAGCTGCGGCTAAAAATATTGATCCAACTAGTGAAGATTCAGGCAGCAAAAGTTCAGAAATGCTTGCAACAGCAACTGCAATGGCTACCGTTAACGCTGCCAAGCAGCAGGTGGCTAAAATGAACGAAATGCTAGAGGCAATAAAGAATCCTGGCTATAATGCTCTTGATTTACAAGGCAAAGAAGTAAGTTATGATAGCAGCAAGCGCTTCGATGGCACTAAACCAGTTAATTTTAAATATAATGTTAGTTACCCTGAGCAATATAAAGACGGCACTGTTTCAACTACCATTAAAGTAAAAGATGGCGATGGCAGAATAGTATACGAAACCAGAGGCGCTGGCCAACCAGGCAATCACGAATTTGAATGGAATGGCTATGATAAAAAAGGCAAAAAAATGCCTGCTGGTGCTTATTCTATTGAAGTTAGTGGTATAGGCTTCAGAAACGTTGGTGGCAATAAGGTGCCTTTCCATGTTGATGCTAGCAGCTTGAATACAGCTATTGTTGAATCTGTTGAAGTACAAAATGGCATTGCTACAAAATTAATACTTAGTAATGGTGAACATATTGATAAAGCTCAAGTAGTTAGAGTAAAAGATATTAGCAAATCCAAAAATACTGTTGAACTTTCTCCTGACTTGATAGGCCGTAATATAGAAGTTGATTTAACCAAAGTGCAGGTAATGGGTGGAGATATGGAAGTTTATTATAACAACCATATAAAAAATCCAGGAAAAGCAACGATAAAAATTTCCGATAGTAAAGGTAATTTGGTAAAAACTTTTGAAAGTGACAATGTAAAAAAAGGAATTGGTAAAATTCCTTTCTATAAAAGTGGTCTTGAAAGTGGTGATTACACTGTAGAAATAGTTGTTGAAGATAAAGATAAACCAGATAGCTTCGAAACACTTAGTAAGAATCCAGTTACCCTGTTAGTTAGTGGTGTAAACTATAAGGACAAAGTTGTTATTACAATAGATGAGAACGACATTGAAAGAGAGTTCAAAGCGTATAATATTAATTCAGTTGTTAGTGATATCTCCCTAATGGCACAAAGAGCTGAAAGATACCTTGGTGAAGGAGTTAAGTATGATGATTCAGAGTTAATTTTTACTGCACCAGGTACATTCGGCCCACAGGTCATTGCAAAACAATCATCTGAAGCTGGAGCTATTGTTTCATATGAAGAACTTAGAATATACGACCAAGAAAATGAGCTTGTTGCTACGTTACAAGCTGACTATAACCCTGTCGATTATTTAGATATGACACCTATAGAGCTTAGTTCATATGTTAAGATACGGCCTAATAATCTTCCTGTTAAATGGGTTAAATTAGGTGAATTGAAACCCGATGACAAGCCAGAAGCTTACAGATTTATAGAACAAAAACTTACAGATGGTACTTATAAGTTTAAAGACAAAGAAACTGCTGACGCTTTTAAAGCTGGATACAGGCCGCTTAAGTTCCCTGCATGGGATGGTATCTTTACATCAGGGCAAAAGGCAGGACTACTTGCTCAAGCTGGTCAAACTTTTACTACTAGACGCGCAACTATTCACGTTAAGCCAAATGGTGAGCCCTTTGGCAGCGATCCAGTTCATATGGGAAATGGAGCTGTTAAGTCAGTGGGTATAAAAGATGGCGAGATATTCTTAAATGTCCAGCGCGATGGGAACATTATAACAATCAAAGAAAGCCAGTTATTGGAAGAATCTAGGCATTAAGACGACAAAGTCAAAGCCCCAGGTCAGTATTTATAATAGCATTAGGTACTATTTTAGACATCATCCCCGTGAAAACGGGGATCTCTAGCTTATATTCTAGATTCCCGCTTTCGCGGGAATGACATAGAGATGCGGGAATGACATGGAGACGCGAGAATGACAACATAACTAATAAACTTAACTATAATCTCTTATCCATAGTTCAGGTTAATAATGGCACTTATGCAATATCTGTATACTAAATTCTAATTAATATCCCCTCTCACGTAGAAAAAAATATTACCAGGAAGCAGTTAAATATGATAGGATGCAAAGATCTAATCATCATAAGGAGGAAGTGAAAATGACAAAAGGACAAGATAAAAAGAAAGAAGCAAAAAAAGAGCCAGCACACAAATCTATAAAAGAAAAGCGTGCAGCAAAAGCTGCTAAAAAAGCTTCTAAGTAACCCGTATTAAAGGAAGGCAATGCGTCTTCCTTTAATAATTTTGTTCTATCTCGAAATGATTTTAATAATTTCCCCGTCAAAAACTTTAGATTTCTCTGGTCAGAGTCAAGATGAATATACTAATTCAGATTTTTTTGAAGAATCTTTCTCTTTGATCAAAATTTTACGAAGTCTTGGAGTATCTGAGATAGTCAGATTAATGGATTTAAGTCAGAAACTAGCTGTTTTAAACCATCAACGTTATCTTGATTTTAGTTTTCCATTTAATTTAGAAAATAGTCGTCAAGCAATATATGCTTTCAAGGGAGATGTATATGATGGACTAAAAGCAGAAGCTTTTAAACCAGATGATATTATATATGCTCAATCACATTTACGCATTATCTCTGGTCTATATGGGTTACTCAAGCCGCTTGATCTTATCCAACCCTATCGTTTAGAAATGGGAATAAAACTGACCAATCAACGTGGTAAGGATTTATATAAATATTGGGGAGATATTATAACTATCAAATTGAACGAACTCCTTAAAAACCAAGACAATAACTCATTGGTAAATTTGGCATCAGTAGAATATTTTAAAGCTATTAACAGAAACTTATTGCAAGGCAATCTAGTCACCCCCGCGTTCAAGGAAAGAAAAAATGATGGTTATAAAGTAGTGCCAATATTTGCTAAAAGAGCAAGAGGTATGATGGCATCATATATAATAAAAAATCGTATTCGAAACACTAATGACATTAAACTGTTTAATGAAGATAACTACAAATTTAATAAAACTGCTTCAAATGAAAATGAACTAGTTTTTACAAGATAAGCTAGTTCATTCTATAGTTGTGCATAAACAAAACTGTTTATGTATTACACCCCAATTTTTAGGTCTTTTATTCCTTTTAAATAATGGCTTTTAGCAATTAC
>CAMCTQ010000044.1 GCA_945878545.1 Rickettsia typhi | reverse complement strand
TTACCCAACGGGAAGTAGATGTAATCTCTTGTATAATAAATATTCGTGGAACAAAAAAAATTGCAACGATTCTATCAATTTCACTAAGAACAGCAGAAAGACACATACAGAATATAATGCTCAAAATGAGATGTAATTCTCAAGAAGGCATCAAAGATTTTATAGAATCATCGGAAAGTCTTCCCTTTATAAAACGGCATTATTTTTATTTATTAGTAAAAAATAAATTTGAACAACAACTAAAGAAAATATCACTTTTAGTTAGAAAAAAAAATACTATCTGTTTTATAAAAGATGAGCAGAACAGTGCCAACAAAGATCTATTAGTTAAGTATCTTGAATTATCTGGTATTAAGGCAGTTCTTAAACAAGAAGAATTCGCTAATTCAGAATCCCCTATATTAAATATTTTATCGAAAGAATCTGTTCATGAAATTGAAGCGAAAGATCTTACCCAATCAAATAATATTTATATATTATTTGATAATGAAATAAACCATGTTGAGTCTAGAGAGTTGGATAATATTTATATTATCCCTTGTAATAATAACGAGTACTATTATACATTTTTAAAAATTTTAGCTTTGTTGTTACCTGATATTAACATTAATGAGTTTGTTTTAGAGTTAAAAAAAATAAGTGATAATACCACAGCATTAATAAGTGACACGACCGAGAAAGTAGATTCAGTCGCTCAATTTTCTAATATTTCACCAACGCCTCCTGCTGATAGTATTTTATCAAAGCTTAACAGAAAAATTACAAGAAGAATTTTATTTATATGTTTTAGTTGTATTTTAATATTTATTATTGGGTTCAAATTTGGATTACTAAAAAATTTTACGATTTTACCTACAACGGTAAAAACTAAACAAATCAGTTCAAATTTTTCTGTACCTAATGATCAAATATTACTAAAACGCCTTAAGATTATAGATCAAATTACAAAGTTTTTTAAAACTGGTTCGGATAATATTAACACTGTTATTATTTTAGGACCTGGTGGATCTGGTAAATCAACATTAGCGCGTCAGTTTGCTCTTAAACAAAATAACTCTGTTATATGGGAAATAAACGCTCAAGACAAACATCACTTAAATTCTTCTTTCAAACAGTTAGCCTATTTTCTTTGTAGTACAACCGCAGACAAACAAGAACTAAAAGAAATTCAACACATAGAAGATGCAGAAAGCAGAAACAAACAAACTCTTTTCTTTGTGCAAGAAAGTTTAAAAGAACGCCCAAATTGGTTGTTAATTTTTGATAATGTAGAAGATTTTAAATATATTCAGCAATATTTTCCATATTCTGTTAAAGCATGGGGTAAAGGAAAAATAATCATAACTACTAGAGATAGTAACATAATTAATAACCATCATATTACAAATAACAATGTAGTTCAAATGACAGAACTATCTGAAGAAGAAAAATTAGAGCTTTTTACCAGCATTATAGATAATTCTAGTCTAAACCATCAGTTAGAAAAAAATAGAGTTGCACTATTAAATTTTTTAGAAAATATACCATCTTTCCCCTTGGACATAATAACTGCTGCTCACTATATAAAAGAAACAGGTGTTACATATGACAAATACATCGAGCTTGTTAATAATCTGGATCAAAATCTTGCAATTACACAAGAACATATGCTGAAAGAAATCGGTCAATATTCCGAAACACGTTATGGAATTATTACTTTATCCTTAAAGCACATAATGGATAAAAATCCGGCTTTTCAAGATTTGCTCTTATTTATTAGTTTAATTGATCCCCACAATATACCTGTAGATCTACTGAATACATATAAAGATTTTAGTACTGTTAATGACTTTTTAATAGAGTTAAAAAGATTATCATTGATAACTAATAATAAAGTGACTGATCATAATAAAATTTTCACTTTCTCCATTCATCATAGCACACAATCAATAATATTAAAATATTTAGTAAACTCATTAAATTTAAATCAGGACCAAACAATGGTAAGCCTGGTTGCCGAAAATATTGTTAGATATATGAGTATTCATGATAAATCACGAAAATATTATCCAGAAGAAATAAAAATATTTATTGCACATGCTCAAATGCTTTTACAGCACCAATCACTATTAACTGAAATAGCAAAAGCAAGTATTACTGAACGGCTCGGTAGTTATTATTATGATTTAGGAGATTGTAATAAGGCAAAACCAATTATTGAACAAGCCTTGTCTATTTATGAAAAGCAACTTGGGAAAAAAACAGTTACGGTTGCTAGAACCTTGATAACCATAGGTAAGATATATAGCGAAATGGGAAATTATGAAGCAGCAGAAAAGGTTTTTAATGAAAGTTATTTAATTTATAAAAATCAATATGGCAATGATAATCCAAAAACTGCAAGAGCTAAATTTTACTTAGCCACAGTGCATAGACATTTGGGACTTTATTCTAAAGCTATTCAAGAGTATGAAAAGGTGCTTCAGATATATAAAAAAAACTATAGAGATGATCATATAAAAATAGCACGTACTATGATAAATTTAGGTTTTATATATAAACATATAGGATATTTTCAAGAATCAATCACAGTATTAGAGCAATCACTGACAATTTTTAAGAAGCATTACGGAAATGATCATGTAAAGGTAGCGCATGTACTAGTAGCTTTATCTGATTCTTATAGAAATGTTAAATTATATAAAAATGCTAAAGCATTAATAGAAGAAGGATTTTTTATTTATAAACAGCATTACAGTAATGACCATATACGAATAGCATGGGCCTCGTTAATGCTAAGCTCTTTGTATAAAGATTTAGGAGATTATAATAAAGCTATAGAAATTATAGAAAATAATTTAATAATCTATAAAAAACATTATGGATCTAATCATTATAAAATAGCAAAAATTATAAGAAATTTAGGCGCTGTATTTTTGAGCAGTGGAGATTTAAAAAGAGCAGAAATGTTATTTAACGAGTCTTTAACAATATCCAAAAGCATTAATCATCCTGATCAGTTTAAGAGTCTAGAATCACTAGCTGAAGTGAATATTATAAAAATTCAGAATTCAGAAAATTCTGAGCAAAAATCGCTTTATAAATCAAAAGCTTTTGATTATTTAACTCAAGCACTAGAGTTATCTAAGCAATCTTTACCTGCCAATTCTCCTGACATAGAAAAAATTACTTCGAAACTTTCTCAATTTGTAGATTGACATACTCTCCATGCACAGAACAGAATACTCTAAAGATTCAGGCAACATTGGCCAGTGGTAAAAACCCGTCATCACGAGGCTGCCAAAGAGGCTGCCTCGTGATCCAAATTATTTCTTGTTCGTCAACTTTAAGATCAGCCTTATATCACCATTGATAAGTCAAAGGGTTTTACGCCAGTTTTTGGGTAATTTTTACGCAGTAGCAAATTACGGATTTTAAAAAATAAAAAACCTTCTTATCCTGCTATCAGCTAAACAACAAATGTTAGACTATGTTTATTTGGGATATTAAAGCAATGTTTTATAACTAATGATTAATCATAATAAAAAAGAAATATACTTAGAAAAAGAAGTATACTTAGGATTATTGGCTTCTAAAAAATGGGAGCTGACACATATAACAAATAAACAGCTTAAAATTTTAGCAAATATTGTAGGTGATACTTTGATGTTATTAGAGCAAGAAGCGATTGGAGCTAGTAAAAATCAGTTGCTTATAAGACGAATTAGAGTGTTAATAGATATATATGCAGAAGAATTTGATGAAATACTTAGCAAATATAGAGTTGGTGTAGTTAAAAAAGTCAAAGAACTTATGGCCTCATTGCTCACTGATTTAGAGAGAATAACAAACTTGGACAAATGCGGGTGATTAATGCAAGAAAAAAGTACAATTATAATTATTTAAGAATTTATTTTTCTTAAATTATCAATATTTTCTTTGCAATCACCACTAAAAATATAATTACCAGATACTAATAAATTAGCGCCCTGCTCTTGGCACAGCTTTGCTGTATCTTTGTTAATACCACCATCCACCGAGATTATAATATTTCTGTTACTAACCATAGTAGCAATCTTTCTAATTTTAGGTAGCTGGCTTGGCATAAATTTCTGTCCACCAAAACCAGGATTTACAGTCATTACTAAAATTAAATCAATTTTATCTAAAATATACTCTAGAATATCAGGACTAGTAGTTGGTAGGAGCGCTATTCCGACTTTAACACCAGCATCTTTAATCAAATTAACAGTTCTATCTAAATGAGTTGTAGCCTCGGGATGCACGGTAATATAATCAGCCCCTGCTTTTACATATTGCAGCACGGAATCTTCTGGGTTGTTTACCATAAGATGAACATCGAATGGAATTTTTGTATAACCCTTGATCTTGGCAATTACAGGAGCACCAAATGTCAGGTTTGGTACAAATAATCCATCCATAACATCAATATGAATTAAATCAGCTCCAGCTTCTTCAAGTTTTTGAAGCTCGGAGCCTAGATTAGCAAAATCAGCAGATAATATTGATGGCGCTATTTTTATCATTTCATTTTTCTCTTTTCTTTTTCTTGTTTCTCAAGTGACATTACATATGAAATAATTTTTGCCACTGCTTCAAAATGTTCTACAGGTATTTCTTCATCAATTTTTACATCTTTGTAAAGAGCCCTTGCTAGTGGCGGACTCTCAACTACTGGCACTTTATTTTCTTTAGCAATTTCTTTTATCTTTTGTGCTATTAGATCGAGTCCCTTAGCAACGCAAACTGGAGCATTAAGGTCGTTCATTTCATATTTTAAAGCTACAGCATAATGCTCTGGGTTAGTAATTACCACAGTTGCAGTTGGAACAGTCTGCTTAATACGGCGCTGAGATTGCTCCCTCCGCAAGGCTCTAATTTTCTGTTTAACCTCAGGATTACCTTCTGTTTGTTTGTATTCATCCTTAACTTCTTGTTTGGTCATTTTTAGTTGATTATGGTGCTCATATTTTTGATAAGCAAAATCTAGAGATGCAATTACTGCCATAATGATGGTCACAAGTATCAATATATCAAATATCATCATTTTTAACTGATTTAGAATACCAGCAATCGACAATTCCTGATACTGACTCATTTCTTTAACATCTCCTAAAATCACTAAATAAACAAACACTCCAACCAAACTAATTTTAAAAATTCCTTTTAAGAACTCAACAAAATTCTTCATTGAAAAGATTCTTGAAAACCCCTTGGAAATAGAAATTTTTGATAATTTTGGTTGAATTTGCTCTGATGTAAAGATGAATTCACCATGTTGTATATATGACGAAGCAAAAGCACTTATAATTGTTACAAAAAATATCGGACTTATATAAAGCAAAGTCTTTTTCATAATATCAACTAGTAAAATTGATATCCCTCCTTGATCAACTGGCAATTTGCCAGAATTTTCGACAAAAAATCGTAACTTTCCACCAATAATACTCATAGTATATGGAATCACCCAAATAGCTGTTATCGTAAGCAATAAAAGCATTATGAAAGTTGTGACTTCCTTAGAGTTAACAACCTGCCCCTTTTCTACCGCTTCATCGAGCTTTTTCTGCGACGGGTCTTCGGTTTTTGACGATTGATCCTGATCTTCCCCTTCAGACATTATTACTAACTAAAATATATTTATTTTTTATGGATTTACATGTATCATGTAGCATCTTGCCAAAATAAATTTAGCATTATTTTATGAAATTTACTATAGAAATTGCCCAAGATAATAATGACTGGGATTTATATGACGAAATAAATTCGAAATTATTTAAGCAAACACTCAAGGAAGTAATAAAGAACTACCAAAATTTCAGTAAAGTCAAAAATATAGAACTATCAATATTACTTAGCAATGACAATAGAATCAAAAAATTAAATCAGGAATTTAGAAACGAAAATAGCGCAACAAATGTTTTATCTTTTCCAGATATAAATATAGATTTTAGGCAAATACTTGAATTTGAACCAAATTTAGATTATATGTATCTAGGTGATATAGCATTCGCTTTTGAAACAATTTTCAAAGAAGCACAGGAAAAGAAGATTCCTCTCTTAAACCACTTTAAGCATTTGCTGGTACACTCAATATTGCACCTACTTGGCTACGATCATAAAGACGACGCGGAGACTGAAATAATGCAAAATATTGAAATAAAAATTTTACAAAAATTGTCTATTTCATCACCATATTTATAAATAAAACAAAAAGGTACCCATACATTATGCCAGAAAAATTAGATCTAGACGAACCTCCCGAAACAAATCATTCATCAAAATTTTGCATTAAAAAATTTTTTAATAAACTTTTTAATAGATCAAACGTTTTATTACCAGAACAAAACCAGCATATAGATCGGAAAAATAATACCGAAGCTAGTCGTATTGGGCAGAGTATGATTATGAAGAATTTTGAAAGCTTTGCTGAAAAAACTGTTGAAGATGTAATGATACCAAGATCAGATATAATTTCAGTAAGCTATGATATCTCTCTTGAAGACCTAAGTAAAACAATTATTAAGCATGGCCATACTAGAACATTAGTCTATAAAGACAATCTAGATAATGTTATTGGCTTTTTGCATATTAAGGATTTATTTGAAATCATTGCAAGATCAAAGAAATATAGTCTAAAGAAATTAATGAGAAAACATATAGTGTCCCCTCATTCGATGACCCTAATTGAACTTCTGAAACAAATGCAGCTTAATCGCACTCATATTGCTGTTGTGGTCGATGAATACGGTGGAACAGATGGTATCGTAACAATTGAAGATGTTATTGAATCAATAGTAGGTCGAATTGATGATGAGCATGATGCGGATCTAGATACAGAAAATTTTAAAATTTTAAAACCAGGGTTGATCATCGCTAATGCTAGAATGGAAGTAGAGGAGCTTGAAAGAATCCTTGGTGTTAAGTTAAGAGACGAAGATGATGAATTTGACACTATAGGCGGCCTTGTACTGGCAAAAGTTGGTACTGTCCCAGATAAAGGGGAAGTCATCATTATAACAGAAGAAGTAACTATAGAAATAATAAATTCCACTCCAAGAACCATTAAACAATTAAAAGTTATTTGTAATAAAAAATAGCAAGGCAAAAACATAGATTATTAGTTTTATATTAACACCCTTGTCATCCCGGGCCGCAGCAGGACGCGGGATCTAGTTTTATTATATGTTTTTGTCTTATAAATAGCCTTTACTAACACCATAGTAAATGCTAATTTGATTGGATCTCAGATAGTAAGACTCGCAAGAAGTGCTAAAGCCCTTGTTTGTCGTAACTTCTGAGATGACATACTACCTAATGTTTAATATAAATTAATAACCTACTTCCAAAATAATAATATGAGGTTTCTTATGAAAAGTTTTTATCTATTTTTAATAACCATTTGTTTATCTGCATGTTGCCAGATGAATAATAATAAAAGTCACAATAAAATTCAGGATACTGCAGTCGCTATGAAGTATTTTGAAAATGAAATGAATTTCACAACAAATCCTGGCGGTGCTAAAGCTGCTCTTGATAAGAAACAAAATGTGACAATAGTTGATGTTAGAAGAGAAGCTGACTTTAAAGCTGGCCATATTCCAGGAGCAATCAACTTACCATTTGATAAATGGGATCGATTCGAGGGGAATCAAACTGAATTTCCGGGTTTAAGAAAAGATGGCTACAATTATGTTTATTGCTACGAATTACTATGTAATTTAGGGCAAAAAGCTGCAAAGAAATTTGCATCTTTAGGCTACCCAGTAAAGGAAATGAAAGGTGGATTTCAAAGTTGGAAAGATCATAAATATCTAATTGAAAAATAACTTATCAATTCAAGTATAAATTTTATCTTGCTACGCACTCTACATTAGGTTACAATTATCGTAACTTACTGTAGAGTTTCTAACATGAAAAATCTAGTCAAATGGCTTGATCAGAATATAACTAGCAAAAATTGTTTGTTTAGTTTGCACGATTTAAGAGCTCTATATCCTAATTTATCAAACTCTACATTTAAAGCTTTAATAAGCAGAGCAGCAAGTGCTGGGTATTTAGATAGATTGTGCCGCGGGATATATTTGTACAGGCGAGCCATGAATTACGATGGTTTAATGTTGTTCCATATTGCAGCTCATTTAAGAGCAAATGAATTAAACTATATTAGCCTCGAAACCGCTTTAAGTGATGCGGGTATCATCTCGCAAATTCCTATGAATTGGATCTCAATTATGTCTTCTGGACGAAGCAACATAATTTCTTGCGGTGAATTTGGAACGATAGAATTTGTTCATACTAATCAAAAACCAAATAATATAATGAATCAACTCTCTTATGATAAAAATTGTGGATTATGGCGTGCAAATGTACCATTAGCACTAAGAGACATGAAAGCCACGCACAGAAATTGCGATTTAATCGACTGGGATATTGCAAATGAATTTATTTGATCAACTTGTCACAGAAGCTCTAAAAACCCAACCAAAACTATCATCGCTGAGAGTAGTGGTTGAAAAGGAATTGCTTCATCATGATATATTAAGAATATTAAGTCATAATAATTTGCTTGCAGACCTTACTTTTATTGGAGGAACAGCTCTTAGAACATGCTATGGAGCAGCAAGATTAAGCGAGGATTTAGATTTTACAGGAGGCCATAATTTTAACAAAGCTAGTCTATCAAAAATGGCTCATATATTAATTGAAAACCTTAATGATAAATATGGACTACCAGTTAATGTTAGCGCCCCTATGAAAGATAGGTCAAATGTTGATACATGGAAATTCAAAATAGAAACGAGACCTTTGCATAACCATTTACCAGCTCAGCGTATCAATATAGATGTATGCGCCCTACCATCTTATGAAAAACAACCAATGATGCTATTAAATCATTATGAAGTTGATATGGGGACTAATGGATTAATCATACAA
>CAMCTQ010000043.1 GCA_945878545.1 Rickettsia typhi | reverse complement strand
AATACCTTCGCCAGGTGTGCGCTTACTAACCACAACACTGGTACCGTACACGTCCACACCGTAAGCTCTTATGCTTTCATCTTGATTATTTCTTATCGAAGTAGCTATGTTTTGAGCAGTTTGTTGCATTGTCCCGCCTTTTAGGATTTCATTTTTATCATAGTCAGGGCTTGCATCAACAAATTTAAAAGTTATAGTACCAACTGTTATTGAATCGCCACCAGGGCCAGTTGTAATATTTGCATTATTTGAAATATTAATTGACGAAGAAGCGCTCGTCCCAAGTGCAGTGAATGTGTTAGGTGCAACTAGTAAGTTACCTCTGACATTAACAATTTTAGTATCAAATTTAGATCTTACTGTCGGATCAGATCCAAGATCGCCAGTTAACAACTTTCTACCATCAAACTCTGCTGATCCTATCTGTTGCTTTATTGTTTCTAATTTTTGTTGCAAGATATCATCTAATGTTCTAGTAGCAGCTTTAGAACCACCGTTTTGGGCAATAACACTAAGCATATCGCCAAGGGTCGCTGCAATAGAACCAAGACTATCTTGAGTTATTCTAAGAGCATTAGTACTATAGCCCATGTTACCTAAGACTTTAGTCAAAATCTTAGCTTTATCACCAAGGCCTTGACCCAAAAAGCTACTAACAACGTCATTATCCGCTTTTAAGCCTGTACTTAAGCTTCTACCATTATCGTCAACTCCTTTTCTACCAATAGCAATTGCAGTAGGTACTGAATTTACAACTGGATTTTTAAGTGTTATACCGCTCATATTTGTTCTCTTTGATTTTATATTTAGTTAAAAAACTGGCTTAAATTTAAGTTCGCCCCACCATTAATGCCAATTATACACCAATCTAGCCACAAACTCAACCCTAAAGCCAACTGTAATCATTGTTAAGTAATTCATCTTTACAAACAAATCACAAAACCTTCATATTCATTCAAGCAATATCCGTGCCAGATTTGCTCCTTGCTTCGCAATTTCCTCATCACGAGGCAGCCTCCTTAAGCAGCTGCAGTGGTCCCAGAATAAAAGGCTTGCCATTCCCTGCGAAAGACAGGAATCTAGAAATAATAAGCCTGTATCCCCGTTTTCACGGGGATGACATAAAGGCGAAGGAATGACATAAAGGCAAAAGGATGGCAACTAAAATGGTACCTACTGTTTCAATTCGCTCAAGACAGTAGCAATGTTACTAAACTTAACTGATGCAACACGAGCATTTGCACGAATCACATTGGCAGTATCTTGAACTTCTAGTAATTCGTCAGTAGTGTCAGCGTTAGAATCCTCTAATGCCCGACCAATAACTTGTCCAGCTCCGCCTTGACCAGCTGCTTTCAAGAATGCTGGTCCAGAATCACCAGTTATTCTATAAGTACCATCATTGACCTCTAGTAAGCCATTAATATTAGCAAACATTGCAATTGGAATTTGGTAAAGTTTTACAACATCACCATTATCAAAAGTACCGATTATGAAACCCTCTTCGTCAACGGAAAGACCATTATCTAATAACGTACCAGAGCCTCTACCATTTTGTTGAGATGGTTCAACATTATTAGGATTAGCAAATTGGCTCATTGTCGCAGATGTTTTATCGTTCAACTGATTTGCCCAATCGATAGTAATAGTGCTTGTCGCACTGTTGTTTTGTCTGGTAATGCTCAGTACATTACTAATACCAGTACCAGGGACATACTGACCATTTTCATCAAACAGAATTTCACCAAATGCTATTTGCCCGCCTTTTGCTTGGTATGCTGGGTCAGCATAATTACCCTCTGTATCAGGTTTTAATCCTACACTAACCGCCCATTTACCTTTATCAAGTTTGGCAAATCTGAATTGCAAAGCAAACGTGTCTCCAATCGAATCAAATACATCAACTTCTGTTAGGAGCACACTCTCAGAAGGAAATTTATTACTATCTAGAAGCGCTTTAAGATTCTTTCTAACGTCATCTGGGATATAAACAGCTGCATATGATTGTGCAACTTGTGCATTATTCTGCTGATCTGCCGGTCTTGCTATATCAAGATATTTCAATGCTTTGGTTACGTTGTTCACTCGGAAACCAGCGGGTAGAGCAGCAGGATCACTAGCGGCTACATAACCTTCTACACCAGTGGCATCATCTCCAGTTGTAGCAACTCCTCCATCTACTTCAAAAGTAACAAAGTCTACAGTGCTATTAACTACAACTTTGTACCTTACACCGTTTTGGACGGTAATACCATCCACGGCAAGCCCTGCAGCTGGTAAATTATCAAATACTATATAATCATTTGCACTATAGTTCAGATTGCTAGTTGTAAGTAATTTTACTCTGTTGCTACCAACACCACCAGTAGTTACCAGTACATTAGTGTCGAAATCATTTGGTCCTGCAAATGCACCTGCAGTAAATCCAACTTTTTGATAACTGAAGTTGCCAAGGGCTGGGGCAAAGGCCGCCGGTACTGGCGAAACACCTGCGTTAGCACTATTATAAGCTGGTATGATATCAAAAGAACCAGCTATCCTATTACTTACTACGTAATAACCATCAGGTACTGATAAGTTTGCTCCAGCATGTGTCACCGCGCCAAAGTCTTTAATATAAACTATGTCGTTATCAGCTACTGTGTTAGCAGCATCATTTATTCTTATTATATTAGCATTCAAAACTACGGTGCCAGGTGCAATGGCAACTGGAGCAAATCTCGTACCAGGAACTTTTTGCCAAGAGCCAGGGGCCGGCGTTGCTACAATTGGC
This sequence comes from Rickettsia typhi, assembly GCA_945878545.1. GTDB lineage: Bacteria > Pseudomonadota > Alphaproteobacteria > Rickettsiales > Rickettsiaceae > Megaera > Megaera typhi_A. Next base: position 6,220 of record CAMCTQ010000043.1, on the reverse strand, counting down.
CCTATTACAGCTGCTGGCAGACCAGCAGCAACACCACCACCAGGAGCCGCACGTGGATCATCACTTAATACAAAAATCTCGAAGCTATTTTGACCATTTGGACCAAAAGTTCTACCAACTGCATAAATACCATCTGGTGTTTGTCCGCCAAGGCCAGTTATTCTTACCAAATCACCGGGTTGTAGTCCATGAGCTGGCGAGAGAATACTAATCCCTGCTCTGCCTTTTTCTGTTCCATCCCCTCTTATTATAGTAGTAAAATTCCTAACGCCAAAAGAATTAGCATTTAAAGTGAAAGCAGAGGTGGCCAGTTTAGACGTAATTTGAATGGCACCATTCGCAATTGTTGCCTTAAGGGATGCATCACCCGCAGTGGCATTGACAGCTTTTTGTAATGTGTCAAGACTGTAGAACCTATCAGGTGCTCCAGGTAGTTTGGCTGCCACATTAAAAAGTCCTAAATTCGCCGGAACTTCAATACCGTTTATACCTGTAAAGTTTAGTGCTGTATTTGGATCTTTTGGAGCAATGTATAATCTACCAGTACCATTAGTATCGATTCTTGCTATAAACTCGCCAGTTTTATTAAGAGCAGCTGCCAAAGTAGAAAATGAATTAAATTCTTTGTTATCAACACTTGGATTACCAACCTTATATGAAAAATGTGTACCATTAATATCTAGCACAAATAGTGGAGGCATACCAGTAAATTGCTCAGTAGCACTCCTTGCACCATAGATGGCATTAGCGGGATTTATCAAATTTGATACTGCAATACCACCATAAACGAAGGATTTAGCAGTTCCAGGAGGTGTTGAAGTAAAGGTAAAACTATCACCTAATGCCATGCTACCACCATTTCCTAAATCTTCTGGGAAAATAATATTACTGCTGTTAGTAGATTGATTTAAACCAGCAGTCTTTAATTTAGCAGTAAAACCAGCTCCTCTTATAGGGTCTGTTGTTAATCTACCATCAAGATTCATAGCTAATGATACAGTAGTAGTTGCTACTGGAGTACCTTTAACATTAGCAAAATTTACAGCTTCTAGAGAGGAAAGAAGCGTCGAGTTGGTCGGAAGCTTGCCATCAGTGCCTAGTTTCCAAGCCAAAAGTAGCATATCGCCACCATTTTTCCAATATCCGCTTTTATCTTTCTGAAAGTCCCCCCTTCTGGTAAAAACTTTTTCACCAGTAGCAGTTTTTGATACTAGTAGCATCCCAGAACCTTCAATTGCTATGTCGCTATCTAAAGCGCCAGTACTTATGTTACCTTGTTCAGAAACTGTTGTCCTTGTTGTAGTTTTCACATAAGAAATACCCGACTTATTAGAACCAGCATGAGAAACAATAAATTGATTTTGCATTTTTTTGTGACCTGGGGATTTTACTCCTCCAAGGTTAGCACCTTGAGTATTAGTTGATTTTGTAAATAGTGATACGTTATTATTGCTACTGCTCATAGTTTTCCATTGTTATTTTAAGTTAAATTTATCCAACTAATATTCGTAGAGGCATAAATCGTGCCAAAAAAATTTTTTTTAGAAATTTTTTTATATTGTTATTGTTTTCAAGCGATGATATTCTGCTGAGCTGTATGTATCATCCCCTTATAGGAACTTGGGTGTCATCCTCTCGAAGGGGGGCTGGGTTTATTGCTGGATTCCCGTCTGCGCGGGAATGACACAAAAGAAAACACAAGGATGACAAAAGAAGGAGCGGGAATGACATTGGGGAAAGCGGGATCGACAAGAGTTAAAGTGTATGAGACATAGAGAGGTGTCATCCCTTCGAAAGAGACGTTAGGTGGTCATCCCCGCGTAAGCGGGGATCTTAGGATAATAATATATGAATAGCTATTGGGTTTATATACTTTGTTCCAAACGTAATGGAGCACTATATGTCGGTGTCACAAATAATTTGGTGCGTCGTGTTTACGAACATAAACAAAAATTAATTGATGGCTTTACTAAAAAATATGATATTAATAAACTTATTTATACTGAAGAATTTAACGATGTACATGCAGCGATTTACAGAGAAAAATGTATAAAAAAGTGGAATCGAAGTTGGAAGCTGAAATTGATAGAACAGTATAACCCTGAATGGGAAGATTTATATGCAAAAATGTTTGCAGAAGAGACTATGGATGTCATCCCCTCGGAGGAAAGGATCTAGGCTTAATTGCTAGATTCCCGCCTACGCGGGAATGACAAAAGAAAAGCTCGGGAATGACATTGGGGGAAGCGGGAGCGACAAGAGAAGTGTATGAGACATAAGAGGTGTCATCCATTCGAAAGAGACGTTAGGTGTCATCCCCGCGTAGGCGGGGATCCAGAATTAAAAAACAATTAAAATTTTATATGAAAAAAGTTATTACTAGATTTGCGCCATCTCCAACAGGATTTCTGCATGTAGGAAACGCCAGAACAGCGCTAATTAACTGGTTATATGCTAGGAAGAATAACGGAAAATTTATTCTCAGAATTGATGATACTGATATAACAAGAAGTACAGAAGAATATAAAAATGCGATTATTAGAGATCTGAAGTGGCTTGGTCTTGAATGGGATGAGAGTTTTAACCAAAATAGTAGGCTAGATCATTATCTGAAAGCTAAAAAAATTCTTTTGGAAAGTGGAAGGTTATATGCGTGTTATGAAACTCCAGAAGAGCTAGCGGTAAAAAGAAAACTTCAGCTATCACGGGCCTTGCCTCCTATATATGATAGGGCAGCTTTGAAGCTGACAAAAGAGCAAATAAATAATTATGAGCAAACTGGTAGAAAGCCGCATTATAGATTTATGATTCAGGACTCAGAGATAAAGTGGCAAGACATGGTAAAAGGCACTATATCTTATCAGGGCAGCAATTTAAGTGATCCTATTATTATTCGTGCTGATGGTACCATGACTTATATGTTATGTTCTACAATCGATGATATTGACTATGAAATTTCGCATATTATAAGGGGTGAGGATCATGTTAGTAATACAGCTGTTCAAATCCAGATGTTCGAAGCTTTTGAAGCAAATATCCCCAATTTTGGGCATTTAAGTCTTGTTAAAACTAAAGATGACAAGATTTCAAAACGGGAAGGCGGTTTTGAAATAGCCGCTTTGCGCGATAAAGAAAATCTTGAAGCTATGGCTATAAATAGTTTTTTTAGCAAAATTGGTTCTGCTAATCCTGTGGTGCCAAATTATAATATGCAAGAGCTCTTAAGTAAATTCGATATTTCTTCTTATTCTAAAAGTCCAACGACATATTTGCCTGAAGAATTACAGCTTTTAAATCACAAACTAATAATTCATCTTGAATATAAGGACGTCAAAGAAAAACTTGTTTTAATGGGGCTCAATCAGATCGATGAGAAATTTTGGCTTGCTGTACGTCCCAATTTGCAAAAAATATCAGATATTAAAGATTGGTGGGAGATCTGCGGGAATCCAAAAAGAGTGGAAGTTCCGGATCATCAGCTTTTAGTGATTGCAGCTAAAACTCTGCCAGAAATAATTAATCAAGATACTTGGAGTAATTGGACCAAAATAATATCTGCAGAATCCGGAAAAAAAGGTAAGGATCTGTTTATGCCGCTAAGGCTAGCCTTAACAGGTATGGATAACGGGCCTGAATTAAAAAATTTGCTCCCATTGCTTAGTAGAGAAGAAATACTCAAGAGGTTAAAGGTTGCTTAAACAAGAAGAATCGTTATATATGGACGCCAAGTAGATCATTAGTCCAGGTTAAGTTATGTACTCGTTGATTTTAAAACGGAGAAACGAGATGATAGATAGAGAAAGTTTAAGAATTAACTTTTGGAACAATAAGCATTGAACATAAAGCAGCTATAAACAGAGCAGTAGATACCCACCAGCTTTGCCATACACTATAAGAAATCATAGCAATAATAAAATAAACACTAAAGCAGGCGTATAAAGCACACATAAGATCCTTGCTTACAACATTTGTTGTTCTATAATTCTTACCAATGATCAATAAATATTTACATGCTAAGCTTAAGTAGAAAATCAACCCTATAAAACCAAGTTCAAAATAAACTTGCATAATATTGTTATGTGGATGTAATGGCAAAGGGTTTAAGTTAATACCAAACAACTTTATAATTTGCTCTTCTTCTACAGGGAATTGCCTTGATGCATTAAACCCAATACCTAAAATAGGATGATCTTGAGAATTTTCAGCAACAAAATTCCAAATAAAAAGACGATGCTTTGCCGACAAAGGTAAACTATCGTTTGTTTGAGCTACTTCAAGTGCGTTCACTTTAAAAGCAAAGATTATCATCAGAACACTACAAACTAGAAACAAAAAACATAGTATTTTAGGATTTTTTAATATTGTTAATCTAGTAACAACAAAAACAAGACCTCCAATAACATGAGCAACTAGCGCAGCTAAATTATCAGAAAAAATCAGAACTGGTAATAACGTAAAATAAACTAGCAAAGCACTTACTCTGCTTGCTCTCTTAAGAAATACACCTATCACTACCCATGACAACAATGTTAATAATGCTATTCCTCTATCTAGATTATGTAGGAAGAATATATGCGATTCTTTTTTTTGCACCAATTCTCTAAAAAGCAAACTAACGCTGCCATTAGTTAGATACTCAATAGCAAAAATCACTATTGAAGCTAATAAAGAAAGCATTATGGTATTTTCTATCTTCGATTCAGCAATATTTACTTTTGCTATATTTCGAATTACAAGCAATCCAATTAAAAATTCAGTTATAAATTTTATCGCCGAAAAGAAACTATTTACAAAACTTATTGACCAGAAAGAACTCGCTATAATCCACAGAATTAAAATCATCTCGAGCTTATGATCCATAACTCTAAACTCTAAGAGTTTTCTAACATAAAACAAACATAAAAAGAAAAAAAGGGGAACAGTCGCTGCAAGCGATAACCCCGAATATAAACCAACAAGTGGTATTATGAATAGGAGACCTAAAAAGAGTTTTTCCACTAACACTAAGAACACCATAAATTTCAGCAAAACTACCAAAAAATCTTGCTAAAGTCTAGGAAAACTTTTGGAAGTATTACAAACTTATTTTAAAATATCTATAGTTAATCCGAGGTAAAAAAACAAAATCATAAGTCACGCATTAGGAAAGCAAGTAACGACTCATAATAATTCAAATCAATTGGCTTTACTTGTTAAGGAATACATTAGTTTACCAATCAAATCCTCAATGTTAATAGATGATTGAGTAAATTTAATCTTACCATTTTCTTGTAAATTATCATCTGCAGCACCAGGATTTATTCTTATATATTTCCCGCCTAATAATCCACTAGTAGAAACTATCGCTCTTGAATCAGATGGAATATCTATACCCTTTCTTATCCTCAGTTTTGCAACGGCAAAATAAGTACCATTTTCTAAACTCAAATTATCAATATAACCTACTTTAATTCCAGAAAGTTTAACATCGTTACCCTCCGACAAACCCTCAATATTCTGGAAATAAGCATTTAAGAAATATCCATCACTTTCTTTTGAAGAATCACTAACTTTATAGAAAAAAACAAAAGAAAATAAAGCCAAGCAGATGACTATAAAACCCACTATTGTTTCGATTACTCTTTGTTGCATAAAAAAAATCTCGTATTATTTCGGCTTCCATTCATTATAAACAGGTGATTTGTCGCTCAATTTCGACGGTTCATAAGCATATTTTGTCCCGGTTAGATTTGGCTGGTAATTCTTCTGCCATGGCAGTTTCTTTTCGTCGCTTGGAATTTCATCACTCATATAATGAAGCCACGCATGCCACATAGGAGGAACTTTAGAGGATAAATTAAGACCGTTATAAATAACTAACCTCTTATTTTTGCCTAAGTGCTTTTTAACAAGACTCACACAATACTCATTACCAAAATCATCTTCTCCAACTTTTTTAGTAAAAATCCTAACTAATAATTTATCTATGAACGACATTTAATTTCTTGCCTCGCCATTTCCTTGCCTTGCAGAGCTAATCTATCGGCTATTATGTTACCATAATTATCCGAATGCCCCTTTACCCAATGCCACACAATATCATGTTTAGTAATTTCATTCTGTAAGTTTTGCCACAACTGGGCATTCTTAACCGGTTTGTTGTCACTCTTACGCCAATTATTAACACACCAATTATGAATCCATTTTGTAATACCAAGCTGCAAATACTTACTATCAGTAT
>CAMCTQ010000042.1 GCA_945878545.1 Rickettsia typhi | reverse complement strand
CCGCGATACTATTGCAGGCATATAGATGGCTTGCTGATTCAAGAGATGAGGCTAGTGGTGAGAGATTGGATGCTTTAGAAGATCCGTTTAAGCTTTATAGATGCCATACCATTATGAATTGTACAAAAACTTGCCCGAAAGGATTAAATCCAGCTAAAGCCATTGCAGAAATTAAGAAAAAAATGCTGGAAAGACAGGGGATATAGGTTTGGTCTAAGCTACAGCAATACGGAGAATACTAATTTAGAAATTTATTCAACTTTTTAACTAGTAAAAAAATCTATGACTTTTAATAAGAACTTTCTGTATGTTTTTATAATTACTTTAGTTCAATTACCGATCCACAGTGTTTTTGCATATACTACTGATCGTAGTTTAGTGAGCTATTTCACTAATAACATACTTTTGCGTCTGTTAATATATGGTGGTTATTATACCTTGGGGACTATAGTTGTAGGAGGGCTTTTAGCAATATTTTTTAAGTCCTTTAGGACTTTTGTTTTAAGTTTTAGTATGGCAGTGATTGCAATATATCTATTGATATTGATATATGAAGTATTTGAAGACTTGTCTTGGTTGCCTAGTTAAATGAGTGTAGGAAACGCTTTATCTTGTTGTGTTTTACAAAAAAAATTTGCATTCAATATAAATAATATTTTAGGTGTAAATAAAGTTAACAAAATTGCCGTAGCAGTATCAGGGGGGGTAGATTCTGTAGCCTTGTTACATTTGGTGCTTGAATGGTCGCGTGTTAATGATATCGAAGTTACAGTTTTTTCTGTTGACCATAATTTACGAGCAGAGTCTAAATTAGAAATTTCTTATATCAAAAAATTATCGGCTCAGTATGGATTTCATTTTGTTCCTTTATCATGGACTTGTGGTGATAAGATAACGGCAATACAAGAGAGGGCAAGAAAGGCGCGTTATGAATTAATTAATGAGGGTTGCAAAAGGTTCGGGATTTCGTTGTTACTTACCGCTCATCACCTTGACGATATGCTCGAGACCTATCTAATAAAAAAGTCAAAAAAATCTAGTGATCTTGCTCTGATACCTAATATTACTTACTTTCAGAATAATTTATGGGTAGTGCGTCCGTTATTTAATGTAGAAAAAAAAGAATTAATTGATTATTTGCTACTGAATAATATCAGTTGGTTTGAAGATGAATCTAATAAATTAGATAAATATGAAAGGAATAGAGTAAGAAAAAAGTTAGAGGTACTCAGTCCAGAAGAAAAGGTAACATTATTAGGTGAATATAATGTATCAATCGATAGAGCTAAATGGTTAAATAAAATACTCATACAAGCTATTGCTGAAGTAGTATCGATTTATAATTATGGGTTTGCTAAAATTGGTATTACTAAGTTTAGAGACCTGGAGGCAGAGATCAAGATCCATATAATTAATTATGTTCTAACGATGGTAAGTGGTAAGACCGTATTGCCTAGATATAGGAATGTAATAAATATTATTTCTTCTATTTCTGATAATTCATTTAAATCCTCTACTTTGAGCCATTGTAAATTAATTGCTAAAAACGGGGAGATAGTAATTTACAAAGAAAAGGCTTTTGTTGGAGAGGATGACAATTTAGAACGCAAAGATGCTAGTGGTGCGGCAATACCTCACTGTTATATCTCACATTGGGATAATAGATTTGAAATTATCCTTGATAATCCAGATTACACTGTTTCAAATCTTGCAATGGATGAATATATATGCTTAAAAAAACATTTAAATTTAAAAAAGTTAGCCAAAGATAGCAATAATAGCCATAAATCTATATTATTTACGTTGCCAATAATTAAAAATCTTGAAAAAGTGGTGGCCATTCCCCATATATCTTACTATGATAGTGAAATATTAAGTGGGGTTATAAAGGTAATTTTTAAACCTAATTTTATTTCACGTTTTACTCATTTCTTCTAGGAATTTTACATGAACAACCAGAACAAAAATATTTTTATTTGGATTTTTATTTTCATATTAATGATTATGACCTTTAATGCTCTTCAAGGTGATGGCTTTGGTTCTGGTAGAGAGAAATTGGCATTTTCTGATTTTTTAAATAAAGTCGATGCAAAGCAAGTCTCTTCAGTTAAAATTCAAGGAAGAACATTAGATGGTACTTTTACTGATGGTACAAGTTTTACTACTTATGCAGCTGAATATCCAGGTTTGATTGATAAGCTTACTATTAACGGAGTATATGTAGATGTTGCCCCACCTGATACTAAAATGAATTCCTTGTTTAGTATTTTCGTTTCTTGGTTTCCTATGTTACTTTTAATTGGTGTGTGGGTTTTCTTTATGCGCCAAATGCAAGGTGGTAGCAAAGGTATGGGTTTTGGTAAATCTAAGGCGAAGCTTCTCTCAGACAAGGGGCCAAAGATAACTTTTGCCGATGTTGCAGGTATTGATGAGGCGAAAGAGGAATTATCTGAAATAGTTGATTTCCTTAGAAACCCTAGTAAATTTCAGAAGCTTGGGGGGCAAATACCCAAAGGTTGTTTGTTGATTGGTCCTCCAGGGACGGGTAAAACTTTGCTAGCTAGAGCAATAGCTGGTGAGGCAAATGTTCCATTCTTTAGTATATCTGGTTCTGATTTTGTCGAGATGTTTGTTGGTGTTGGTGCTAGCCGTGTTAGAGATATGTTCGAGCAAGGAAAAAGAAATGCTCCATGTATTATATTTATTGATGAGATAGATGCGGTGGGGCGCCATAGAGGAATAGGACTTGGTGGTGGTAACGATGAAAGAGAGCAAACGCTCAATCAGATGCTTGTTGAGATGGATGGTTTTGAAGCAAATGAAGGGGTTGTTATTATTGCAGCAACAAACAGGCCGGATGTTCTTGATCCAGCGCTACTTCGTCCTGGAAGGTTTGATAGGCAAATTACAGTTTCAAATCCAGATGTTACTGGCAGAGAACAAATTTTAAAAGTGCATCTAAAGAAGATCAAACATTCAGATAAGGTGGAACCACGCATTATTGCTAGAGGAACACCAGGGTTTTCTGGCGCGGAGTTGCAGAATCTTGTAAATGAAGCAGCTTTGCTTGCGGCAAGAGCTGGTAAAAAAATTGTTGGCATGGAAGATCTTGAAAACGCAAAAGACAAAGTATTAATGGGAGTAGAGAGAAGATCTCTTGTAATGTCCGATGCTGAGAAGAAACTAACAGCCTATCATGAAGGTGGTCACGCGTTGGTTGGTCTTTATTGCACTGCTTCTGATCCTATTCATAAAGCAACAATTATACCGCGTGGTAGGGCTCTTGGCATGGTTATGCGCCTTCCTGAAGGTGACAGGCTTTCAATGACTCTTGAGAAAATGAAAGCAGATATTGCTGTTGCTATGGCTGGTAGGGTTGCAGAGGAGATTATTTTTGGTTCCGAAAAAGTTACCTCTGGAGCATCCTCCGACATAAAAATGGCAACTAGCATGGCCCAAGCAATGGTGACTGAATGGGGTCTTAGTGAAAAGATAGGGCCAATTTTTCATGGTAAAAGTAATGAAGATATGTATGTCTCTGGTGGTAGTGGTGATAAGGGAAGATCGCAAAAAACATCAGAAATTATTGATGATGAGGTAAAAAGAATAATTAAAGAAGGATATGATTTTGCAAAAAATATCCTAATAACCCATCTAGATCAGCTACATACTTTAGCTAAAACTTTGATAGAACGAGAAACTATGTCTGGTAAAGAGATCAAGAATCTTCTTTCTGGTAAGAATATAGATAGTGAGGATGAAAATGATTTTCCTTTTGCCAAGAAGGTAAGTGATAGTAAACCTAAGACTACAAAGACAGCAATTACTAAAGCCAAAAAGACTTCTGTTGAAACTAAGAAAGTTAAAGATTAGTGTCTGGAATAAATTGGTGCCGTCATCCTGCGTATGTGCCGTCATCCTGGACCAGTGAGAGCGATTAGCTCGAGCGTCGGATCGGGATTCAAGTCTTAAATTTTGCTATAAGCTAGCTTATAGCTCTAAATAGTTGATTTTTCTGGGTCCCGCGATCAAGTCGCGGGATGACACTAGTGTGCCTGCGAAGGGGTGACAAAATAAATTATAAACTAACTAAAAATATGATAAAAACAAAAGTTCTGATTATTGGCTCTGGTCCTGCAGGCCTTACTGCTGCGATATATGCGGCAAGAGCAGCTCTTGAACCGATATTGATCCATGGTATGCAACCTGGTGGACAGCTTACTATTACTACAGATGTTGAAAATTATCCTGGCTTTGCAAAGACGATTCAAGGTCCGTGGTTGATGCAAGAGATGGAGGCCCAAGCAGTTCATGTCGGTGCAAAACTTGTGCATGACTATGTTGAGAAAGTTGAATTAGGTAGTAGACCTTTTAAGGCTTTTACTTCTTCAGGAGATATTTATGAAGCTGATACAATTATAATTTGTACTGGCGCGGAAGCAAAGTGGCTTGGACTTAAGTCTGAACAAGAATTTCAAGGATTTGGTGTGTCTGGATGTGCTACATGTGATGGTTTTTTCTTTAAAAACAAAGAAGTAATAGTAGTCGGTGGAGGCAATACTGCAGTAGAGGAAGCTCTATTTTTAACCAGTCATGCAAGTAAAGTATATTTGGTTCATAGAAGGGATGAACTCCGAGCTGAGAAAATTTTGCAGGATAGGATGTTTGCCAATAAAAAGATAGTACCGATATGGAACCACGCATTAGATGAGGTCATAGGTACCAAAGATCCAAGATCGGTAACTGGTGTTCGTCTCAAAGATGTTAATTCCGGCAAAACGCAAGAAATTAACTGTGAAGGTGTGTTTATAGCAATAGGACACAAGCCAAACACTGGTATGTTTAAAGGTTTGATCGATATAGATCACGAGGGTTACATCATAACATCACCAAATTCTACTAAAACTAGTATTGAGGGAGTATTTGCTGCTGGGGATGTTCAGGATAAAATATATCGCCAAGCTGTGACCGCTGCTGGAACAGGTTGCATGGCAGCTCTTGAAGCTGATAAATACCTAAGAGGTTTATAATTAGTATTAAGGGTCAAGAAATAATTATGAAAAGAGTGCTGCCTACTAATATCAAAGCAGAACAAATGTTGCTTGGCGCAGTGTTGATTAATCCTAATTTGATTGAACAAGTAAATGAATTTTTGAGAGTCGAACATTTTTTTGAAATCTTGCACCAAAAAATTTATAATTCAATTGAGATTATTTCTGAGAAGGGTTTAACCCCTTCGATAATCACTTTAAAGTCAATGCTTGATAAGGATCCGCTATTTGTCGAACTAAATGGTGAGGAATATCTAATTAAATTAACAACTATGGCTATGGTTGTTATTAATCCGCAAGATTATGGCAAAATAATATTTGATCTGGCGATCAAGCGTAACTTGATTCAAATAGGGGAAGAAACTGTAAATATTGCCTATGACTCTACTTTAGAACTTAGTGGACCAGAACAACTTGAGACGGTTGAGAGTAAGTTATATAAGCTAGCTAGCGAAGGAATAAACGAAAGAAGTTTTCTTCCTATTAAAGATCATGTAGCTTTGTCACTTGATAGTATTAACAGAGCTATGAAGAATACAGATCATGTGACTGGGATTTCTACGGGGCTTAATGACCTTGACAAAAAACTATCTGGTTTCCATAATTCTGATTTAGTGATTGTTGCTGGTAGACCAGGTATGGGTAAAACTGCTTTTGCAATTAATTTTGCCTTTAACGCTTGTAGATCATTGCTAAAAAAAGCAGATCCAGAAAAACCAAAACCTTCTGTTGGTTTTTTTTCTCTAGAAATGTCGTCTGAGCAGTTGTCTACCAGGTTACTCTCAATGTTAACTAAGATTGATTCTACGCTTCTTAGAAACGGGAAAGTTAATGAAGAACATTATAATGACTTAAGAAAAGCGGCTAGTGAACTTTCTGAAATGCCGTTTTTTATTGATGATACTCCAGCGCTTACAATATCAGCTGTTAGAACAAGAGCTCGTAAATTAAAACGAAAACATAATCTAGGAATTATATTTATAGATTATTTGCAGTTACTCCGTGGCTCTAATAAATCTGAAAATAGGGTGGTAGAGGTTTCTGAAATAACCCAAGGCTTGAAAGCTTTGGCTAAAGAATTAAACATACCTGTTATTGCCTTAGCTCAGCTTTCAAGGGCAGTAGAGCAAAGAGAAGATAAAAAACCAATGCTATCTGATTTACGTGAGTCTGGGTCGATAGAACAAGATGCTGATGTCGTAATGTTCTTGTATAGAGAGGAATATTATTTAAGAAGGCAGGAACCAAAGCAGGACGATCCTAAATATTCTGAGTGGGCAGATAAGTTAAGCAAAGTTCATAATTTTGCTGAAGTTTTGGTTGCAAAGCACCGGAATGGTGCTGTTGGTAATGTTTCAGTATATTATGAAGATAGATACTCAATAGTTAGCAACTTAGAAAGAATTCATTAAAGCAAGATATCTATATGGAAATCCAAATTACTAATATTATTTTTGGCCTAGCTGGCACAAAAATTGACGATAAAGAGAGGGCGTTTTTCTTAAAAGCAAAACCACTGGGATTTATTTTGTTTTCTAGAAATATTGAATCTAGAGATCAATTGATAGGTCTTACAAGCTCTCTCAGGGAATTATTTCCTAAAAGAAAAATTCTGATTTTTGTTGATCAAGAAGGTGGAAGAGTGGCTAGAATAAAACCACCAATAGCTGAAAAGTTATATCCAGAAGCAAAAGTTTTTGCTGACATGTATTTGGCAGATAAAGTTAAAGCAAAAAAAGCAGTTAGAGAAAATTATTCGCAAATTATGGAAGAACTTAAAGCGCTAGGTATTGATTCTCCTTGTGCTCCAGTTTGTGACATTCATTACAAGCAAGCAGATCCTATTATTGGAGATCGTAGTTTTGGCGATAACCCAGAGCAAGTTGTTGATTTATGCAAGGAAGCTATAGCTGGCATAAATGATAAAGAAGGGATAGCATTTGTTAAGCATATACCAGGCCATGGAAGAGCGGATGTTGATAGTCATCTTGCTTTGCCTGTGGTAAGTACGGATTTGAAGACCATGGAAGAAACTGATTTTAAAGTATTTAAAGAGCTAGTTAGAGAAGAAGCGTGGGGAATGAGTGCTCATATAATTTATAGCGCGCTTGATTCTAAAAAGCCTGCAACTTTATCCAATAAGGTCATCGATTATATAAGAGATAAAATAGGCTTTAGAGGTATTTTAGTAACTGATGATATTTGTATGTACGCTCTGCATGGCAAAATAGGGCAGCAAAAATTTTTACTGCAAACTGTAATTTCGCTTGCATCACAAAGTAGGGAGTGGAAGAATAAATATCAGGAGGATTTTAAGAAATTATTTGCAATAGATGTTAGTGCTAGAAATGATCAAGAGATAATAGAGATTTGTAAAAAAGAACAGGATCTTATAGAACCACTATTTTGCAAAAGTCTTGCTAAAGTCACTAGAGAATCTATTAATGCTGGTTGTGATATAGTGTTGCATTGTAGTGCTGATTTACGAGAGATGGAAGCCGTATACAAAGCTATTGAAGATGGCTATAGTCAAAGCAGTTGATATATATGGCAGATAGTTAAATTTTAATATTTATAATAATTCATTAACTAAACTATGGAGAATAAAAATGACCTACTGTAATCATTCAAATCAAAAAAAACATCCTTTTACTTTACCAGAATTACCATATGGTAAAGATGATTTTAAGCCGCATTTCACGGCTGAAACATTTGAATATCACTACAATAAGCATCATAACGCTTATGTAACGAATTTGAATAACTTAATACAAGATAATAAAGAAATGATGGATATGGATTTAGAAGCAATAATTTTAGCTTCTAATAATTCAAATGCGGCCATCTTTAATAATGCGGCGCAGGTGTGGAATCATACTTTCTTTTGGAATTCGATTAAACCAAATGGTGGAGGAAAACCAACAGGAGAAATGCTGAGCCAGATTGAAAAAGATTTTGGGTCATATGAAAAGTTTGCGGCTGATTTTAAGCAAGCAGCTGTAACTCAATTCGGTAGCGGATGGGCCTGGCTTGTGTATAAAAATGATAAGTTACACATTATCAAGACGGCTAATGCTGCAACTCCGATTACGGATGGCTATGAGCCTATAATTGCGTGCGATGTTTGGGAACATGCTTATTACATAGATTATCGTAACAGAAGACCCGATTATGTTAGTACTTTTATGGATCATATGATTAATTGGGAATTTGCTGGCTTGCACCTACAAAAAGCTAAAAAATAATCTTTTCAAATAGCTTTCGAATTAATTCCATATAATTTGAAAGCTATCTACGACAGCTTATCTAATTCAAACTAGTTTTGTGTTATAAAGATAAAGATCCAATCAAGTTAAGTGAAATAGACAATTGCAAATATCAAGGAGCCGGAACCTGTAGAGAATCATAAAGAGCATATAACAAATAAATGACTATTAAGGAGTATAGCCAAGCTTTGTCAAATAGAGTAAGCTTTTTGTTATTAACAGGTGGTCCATAATGGTTGGCTTCTGCGTCTCCTTTAGAGAATAAAAGATAAAGAAATAATAAAAAAGGTATTATGTTGAAGATAATAAGCCAACCACTATGTCCTAAATCATGACATCTACGCATCTGCAGAGCTATGTATGGAATCATGATAACACCCCAGAAAAAATACGTGCATATAATTTCCAATACCCTATGAAAAGAGAACTTAGGGTTAAGTAATAAAGTAATAATAACTATAAGATTAATAGCTATAAAATGCCATTGTAAATATTGCGCTCTTGAAGTTCTGCCTTTAATAGAAAAGGTTTTTTTAAGTGCATCAATAAACGAAGCTATAAAAGCTGATCTCATTGTCTATTTAAAAAAACTAATTAGATGGTGGGCTTGAGAAGACTTGAACTTCCGACCTCACGCTTATCAGGCGTGTGCTCTAACCAGCTGAGCTACAAGCCCATAT
>CAMCTQ010000041.1 GCA_945878545.1 Rickettsia typhi | reverse complement strand
ACAGTAGAGAAATTATTTTCAAGTAACCATTTAATCTTATTAGATATTTCTGTTACTGAAAATTCATTTATATTAGTGTTTATATCGTTAATAGTAGCAGTAGTATTAGGCATATAATTGTCAGTATTGTTTACTAATATTAAATCAGCATCTATAATAGAGTTCTTTTTCAATGATAGTTTTTAAGTTAAATCAAATGCGGTCTTTTTGCAATTTTTTATTAGTGCTAATTATTTTTTGTGCTTCACAAAATCTTTATGCAGAAGATTTTGTGAAAAAAGAATATGGCCCTGTAATCTTAAAAGCAGATTTAATAAAATACGATGATAATTCAGGTGCTCTAGCTGCCAATGGCAACATTTATGTTTCCATGGATAATTATATTTTGAGAGCTGATAGCCTATATTATGATATAAAAAAAGATGTATTATTTGCTGAGGGGAATATCAGGATTAAAGATGAAGATGGAAAGATTATTACTGGTCAAAGAGCCGTCCTAAAAGACAAACTTAAAAAAGGTATTATTGATGAATTTATCTTGAAACTTCCAGATGATTCACTACTTATGGCAGCTTATGCAAATAGGCATGATACAAATAAAATTAGTTTACATAAAGCAAGTTTTACACCTTGTAAGATTTATTGTGGCAATAAGCCTATTTGGCAAATGAAGGCAGAGGATACAAATATAGATTATGACAAACAAAGAATAACATATAAAAATATGTTTTTTGAGGTGTTCGGTCTTCCAGTTGCTTATCTTCCATATTTTTTTCATCCAACGCCAAATGCTTCTGCTAAATCTGGTATTCTTGTCCCGCAGATCACAAAAGATAAGTTTGTTTTACCGTTATATTATAGAGCAAAGCCAAATCTAGATTTTACTTTGAGCCCGCGTATGTCAAAAAGTTACGTGATTTTCGAAGGAGAGTTAAGGCATTTGATTAAATATGGTAGTTATGAAATAAAAGGTAGTTATGCGAATCATTCATATTATAAAGGGCAAAAACATTTAAAACCCAATAGATATACTATATTTACCAAAGGTAGTTTTTATAAAGATGATATTAATTATGGTTTTGATTTAAATAGAGCCTCCGACAAGGCCTATCTTGTAAATGATTTTGAAAATTATGATTCATACTTAGAATCAAAGATTTATGCGAATAAGGTTGATAGAACTGATTATCTATCTCTTGAAGGTTATTCGTTTCAAGGGTTTAGAGCTACAGATAATAAAAGCAAGGCACCTCTTGTTTTTCCAAGAGTTAGAGTGCAAAAAATAATAGCTGTAGATGATGACGAAACTATTCTTTTTAAGATCAAAAATAATGCTATAGCATATAATGAAAATTATGAGAAGCAATTAGCCAGGAATGCTTTAGATCTAGCGCTTAGTAAAAAGATAATAACACCAAATGGGCATTTAGTTAATTTTGCGATAGCAAACAGAAGCGATTTATATTGGCTCAGTTCTAAGGATCCTTTAGATAAAACTGAAAAAGAAAAAATATTGAGTAGAAATATTCCTGAAATTCAAGCCAAATGGAGGTATCCGCTGGTTCGTAATTTTGCAAGGAATGTGGTAGTTAAGGTAGAACCGATTGTTGCCGCTTTTGTTGGGAAAAATTACAATAAGAATTTTGATAAATTCGCGCTTATTGATACTGGTCAATATGAATTGTCGGAGTATAACTTATTTAGTGCCAATAGATTTAGCGGTATAGATTATCATGAGTATGGGAAGAGGTATAGTTATGGGTTGAATACGTCTTTATTCTCTGACCCATATTATTTTGATATTTTTTTAGGGCAATTAGTTTACTACAATAACATCGTTACAAAAGGCAATTCAGATTATGTGGGTAGTTCATCTATCGATATAGCTAGTAATCTCAAACTATATTATAGATTTAGAAAGGATAAAAAATTAAACCGAATAAAAGATGAAATTGGCATGTCAACTAGCGTAGAAAAATTGACTACTAATTTAAGTTTTTCAAGCTTGAACAATATTTCAAGATATTATTCTGACGAGATGTTAAATTTTCCTGCAAACAAAGTTAGTCAGCTTAGTTTCAGTATTGGGTATCAAATATTTGAATCATTAACGCTAGGTACAGGGGTATTATTTGATACGACCAAAAAGACTCGTCTTTTGCAAAGAAGTATACAGGTGACATATGTGGTCGATTGTGTTAGTATCACCGGTAAATTCTATGATGACTTTACGCATGATAAAAGTAGAGGTGTCAAAAAAAATAATAGCAAAACATTTGCTATCGGGTTAAAAGTTTTAAACATGTGAGATTAATTTATGAAATATTTAATTAGTACAATTCTATTGCTAGTTTCGTTGAACGTTCTTGCCGAGCGACAAGATATAGTTGCTATAGTAAATGATAAACCAATTACAATGTATGAGTTTAACGCAAGAAAGAAAATGGCTATTGCACTCAATAAAATAGATAATTCAAATCCACAAGTTGATGCTCAGCTAAGCAAAGATATATTAAATATTCTTATTGAAGAGGAGCTATTAAATCAGCATGCAGAAAAGGTTGGTGGCAAAATATCAAAAGCAGAAATTGATAATGCGATATCCATTATTGAGCAAAGAAATAAAATGCCTAAAGGATATTTATTACAATACATGAGAGAATTAGGCGTAAGTATAGATAGTTTTAAGAAACAAATAAAAAGCGAATTAGTGAAGTATAATATTATTAACTTACTTTCTAATTCAGTTTCTGTTAGCCCAAAAGAACTCGACGTAGCTGTGATTAACAGTGGTTACGATGATTTTGATATTACAGCCTGGATGTTTACTTCATTTGATTCAGAAAATAAGACCTTAAAACAAATGGAAAAACTCAAGAAACAGCTATCTAGTTGTGATAAGGTAGAAGAAAAATTATATGCTAATTTTGCAAGTGCTGAAAAACTTGATTGTAAATTAAAGGATTTAGAAGATAAAACAAAATCTGTTGTTTTAGATACAAAGGAAAATAGTTCTAGTAATATTTATCAGGAAGATAATAAGTTCAAGCTAGCCTTTGTTTGTACTAAAAAGGTATCTGTTTCAGGCGATGATATTAATAAAGTAAAAACCTTTTTATCGAATAATAAAATGTCTAAAAAGGCTGCCAAATTTTTTAAAGATCTAAAATCAAGAGCGTATATAAAAATCCTACTAAATAACTAATAGGATGAATTTTTGCTGATTTATAAACTTTAAGCAATCACCTGTTAATAGTAGTAGAGATGGTAGGTTTTTTTGTTGGATGAGTCTCTTTGCTGGTTGATGTTTTAACAGTATGCTTGCTCAATGCGTCTTTAATTTGTTCAATTGCACTGGATAATTCGATAGTTTTTTTAGGTATAACCTTTGCACCTTTATCTACCACGTTATCTAAACTGAGCTTTCCTAAATCCCCAACTATTGTGGCTCCATCAAGGGTTATGCGTTTTTCCGGGTGTTTTTTATTATGCTTCTCAATTGTTGGTATTAGAGTTTTTAGTGATTCTACATCAATTGTTGCGTCTTTAAAACTCACCACTTCCTTAAACTCTACGTTTTTGAAAGAACAATTGGATATTTTACTATTCTCGAAAGATAATTTTTCAAAGCGTGTTTTTGTAAAGTTAAAACCATCAATTATGAAATTATCAAGCTTCTGCTCTTGCTTAAAATGCAAACCATGCATATCTTTATTTGTTAAAGAGTATTTGGTAGTACCGCTGTTTAGAGCATCAGCTTTGTTTTTTAATAACGCCCCTAAATCTTGTCTGTTTTCAGCGGATCTATCGGTTGTAGTTGAGACATTGTTTAAAATATTATCTACATCTTTTCCAGCTCTATGTCTTCGGTCTGAGTCAATTAGTAACTTTTCTTGAATCTTAAATTTTATTACATCTAAAGCACTAGTGGTAACTAATTTAAGAACTTCTTTATCAAATAAGATTCCCAAGGCCTTTGGAATTAGTTTACCATATTGTTTTGTAGTATATAATTCCGCTGCCTCAGTTAATTGTGGCATTTTGCTACCAACTATTTTTACTATCTCTTCGCCTTTTATTCTTAAATTCTTGCCAATTTTTGTTTGATTTAAGAATTGATTGACAACGCTGCCAAGTTTTTCTGAATGCTCTGCCAAAAGTTTTGGAATTTCTTTGTCAATCAGTTGCCCAATCTCAGGATTTTTATTTTTAAATTCTAAAATAGATCCTACAAGTTTTAATGTAAGTTTTTCTTGTTCTTCTTTTGGAGCCTGCATTACATTTTGAGCTTGCATTATAATTGATTGTAGACCCTCCTTGTCCTTCATAGCACTGCTGGCAAGTTTAGACACCAATGGCAACATAGGTACTACGAGATCAATAGCTGTATCAGTAGTTTCTTTAACCAAGCTAGAAGACACGCCAAGATCTTCTAAGGTTTTTGCCACAGCTTCTTGCTTGATAACTCCATCAACTAATTTTGCTATATTTTCTTTGTTATCTTTTATAAATTGAGGAAGATCCTCTCCTATTACAGGCGCTACTACTTTGTCAATTATTGTAGTAGCATGTTCAAGCATTTCAGACAGAACTTTCTGTTGTTTTTGGATGGTTTCTTTTTCTTGCTGAGTAGAAAGCTTGCCTGATATAAGATCACTACTTAATTTCTGAAACTCTCCAAGATTTGTATAGGCTGCAGCCACAGGCCCACCATTAGCTGCCAGTCTCGAAGTAGCGTCTGTAACCAATGGAAGTACAGATTGTACAATGTTAAGGGCGGTAGGTGTAATTTCTTCTATAAATTCGGCATTGATACCAAGAGGGGTTAGTAACTTTGCCATCTCTTCTTGTTTTACTAGAGTTACAGCCATTGAAGTAATAGCTGCTTGGTTATTTTGTATCAATTGAGGTAAATCCTTGCTTAGTAAAGGCTTAATATCTTCAAACACTTTAGATATGTCGGAAGACGCAGCAGATAAAGCTTCCTGCTGTTTTGCGGTGATAGCTATTATTTCATCTGGAGATAGTTTACCAGATTCGAGCTTTGTCCCTAATGTTTGGAATTCTCCAAGATTTGTATAAGCTGCAGCTATAGATTCGCTATTAGCTACTAGTTTCGAAACGGTATCTGTAACTAATGGAAGTGCGGATTGTACAATATTAACAGCTGTAGGCATAATTTCTTCTACAAACTCAGTATTAATACCAAGAGGGGTTAGTAACTTTGCCACCTCTTCTTGTTTTACCATTGTTACAGCCATTGAAGTAATAGCTTCTTGGTTATCTTGTATCAATTGAGGTAAATCCTTGCTTAGTAAAGGCTTAATATCTTCAAACACTTTAGATACACCGGAAGACATAGCAGATAAAGCTTCCTGCTGTTTTGCAGTGATAGCTATTATTTCTTCTGGAGATAGGTTGCCAGATGCAAGCTTTGCCCCTAATTTTTGAAACTCTGTAAAATGAACGTAAGTTTTTATTAATTCTGGTGAATTTTCAAGTGCCTTTGAAGCTGTTTTTGTTATAAGAGGTAAAGTGCTTAGTATTAAAGCCTCTGAAATGCCAAATTTTGCTAGTTGCTCTTTGAGATTTGGTACATTTTCGACGGCATTATGGACAATAGTCGGTAGTTCTTTTAGAAATAGCTCGTTTTTAAATATACCAGCTAGATCTTTCGACAATACAGCTCCTACTTTGCCTGATCCCATTATCGAAACGGCATTAGTTATAAGATTATCCAATGCTTTGGTTTGCTTAACTTTTTCTGCTTCTGTTGGTTCTTTTGGGGCATTTAAGATAATATCTAAATCCGCTTTAATAGTTTGGACTTGTTCTGTTGACACATTGGTTAAAACAGCCTCAACTAAACTAAGCCCCGCTGGAAGTATTTGCTCATAAAATTCAGCTGTAACGTTTTGTAGTAATAAGGCAGGTGGTGGGGCTATAATTTTAACGATTTCAGCTCTATCTAAAGAAGGATCGCACTTACTGGCTATCTTTTCTGCGCTTTCTCGCATATCTTCAAAAATAGTTGGAAGCTCGGAAGCAAGAGTTTTTGCTATAATTTCTTTGTGTTTTCCCAGTATATTAGGCTCGCCCAACATTAAATTTAATGTTGATTCTTTTAACAAAATGTCTGGAAGCGCTTTTACTAAACTCAATTTTTTTGCACCACTTTCCTTATCTAGTTTTTCAATTTCTTTTAACGTGGTCGCAATTTTTATTGCTTGTTCAGAATCATCTAGTATAACAGGTTTTAATAAATCAAAGATTTTTTGCATATCTTCTGGGCTACTTAAAACCGAACCTGCTATTTTTGAAACCTTAGGAAGTACGTCATCTACTAATTCCTTAGTTATGTTGTATTTCTTTGCAAGTTTTTGTAGATCCTCGTCTAATGCCAAATTGGTATTGACAACTTCAGCTATCTTAGTACTTTCCTGAGTAAGAAAGGTGCTAAGACTACTAGCAGTTAAAATTTTAGTAAGATCTACTTTATTAAGTAGATCTTTAAGGATAATAGCTTTTTCTTGTTCATCAGTAGTTTGGGTTAACTTGATAGCTAAATTAGCAAGCTCTAATGTGCCCTCAGGTGTGCTAAGTAATTCTTTAAGTGGAACAAGAACAATGGGTAATATTTTCTCATTTACGTAATCTGCCCCAAGACCTGATTTTTTTAGGGCTTGGATAACATTAGCCGTTTGTGCTCTAAGTTTTAGCTTTACCAGAGGTTCAATCTCAGCCTCGAGTACTGCTATAGCTTTTGATGTTGCTTCAGAAGGGGTCTGCTTATTCTGAATTTTTAGGGCTTCTAATTTTTGTTGTTTTTCTGGTAGAGCATCTAATTCTTTTTTCTTGGCTTTTAGTTCTTGGTTTATTGCATCAACTTTACCAAGCTCAGTTAACACAACTGGTACTATTGAAGGAATAATTTTACCAAGGAGATTCTGTAATTGTGGTTGATGATTTCTAAAGAAATCTACAGTATCTTTGTCTTGTAATAATCGTAAAAAAAATGGTGGGTCTTTGGGGTCTAGCGCCATTTCTCCGCTTAAAACCCTAGATGTTTTATCAATTTCGGCTTGAAGAAACCCCGCTGAAGTAGCTGCGTTTACAACAGTTCCAAAGTTAGATAGAGCAAATCCAATGCCTCCAGTGACGGCGCTGAAGGTGCTGATGCCAGTTTCCTTTTTAGCGCCTTCTTTTGGTAGCATGCCTAATAGCAATCCTTCTAAATCTTTCTGACTACCTAAAAAATCATGTACAACACTGTATAATTTCCTTTTTTCAGTGCTATAAATTTCTTCTCGGGTGGCTTCTTTGTTTTTTTCCAGTTTTACATAGCTCTGTTTTTCTATTTCGTAAGAGCGGAGTTCTTGGTTCCAATTAGCTAATTGAGCTTTAGTTTGTTTATTACTGGGATTTTTCTCTGCTGCTGATATTAACGCGCTTAATTCAGCAATTTGCTTATTGACTTTTTCCGATCTCACTTCTAAATCATCGCGTAATTCAGATTGATTACCTTGGATCTTGGCAATTTTTAAATTTATTTTTACTTTTGCTTTGCTTAGTTTTGCAGTATCTTTACCTTTCTTCTGTAGCTCAATGATTTCATCTGCATTTTTTTTTAGATCTTTGCGAAGGGTTTCTAATTTTTCAGTTGTCCCATCGATTTTTTTTTGAATCTCTGAAATAGTAGGCATAAGTTGTAATCTAATGTATTACTATCATTTATGGTAATACTTAGGTTGCTTATTTAATAATAAATAAATTTTTAACGCATATGTTAATTAACAGGATATGCTATTTTTACAATCAATTATTTAGGTAGTTCTGCTAGACGGTCTTGATTCCATAAATCTAGATAAAGGCTAGGATCAACGTTGCCACCTGATACAAGTACAAGAATCGTTTTCTTATGATTATCTTCTTTCAGCCAATCATATGCGGCTGCCATACTAATAGCTGCGGATGGTTCACAAGTTACTTTCATTGTTTGCATAAGCCAAGCTGTCCAATAATAAATTGATGCCTCACTGCAAGTATAAAATCCATTTAATTTTTTTAAATAATCAAATGTTCTTTCGCATATTGAAAGGGCACGAAGACCGTCAGCTATAGTGCTCGGGGACTCTTGAAAGCGACTAATCTTTCCTGATTGTAATGATCTATAAGCATCATTAGCAACTTCAGGTTCTGCTCCTATTACCTTTGAAGAAGGAGATAATAACTCTTTAGCAAGATAAGTTCCTGCAAGCAAGCCTCCTCCTCCACATGAAGCAAATATTGCATCTGGAATGCCAATATTACGTTCTTTCATTTCTATTAAAGCTTCATAACACATAGTGCCGGCTCCTGCAATCGTTTGATCATCATCAGAAGGGTGCAAATAATAAAAACCATTCTTACCATCTCTTTGTGATAACTCTTCAGCCTCAGCGCGCGTTTTGACTTCCATCACTTCTGCTCCATAGTATTTAGCGATTCTTTTTTTTATAGGAGAAACATTTTGTGGTAAATAAACACGCGCGTGAATTCCAAATAATTTAGCTGCATGAGACATTGCAAGAGCGTGGTTACCTGTGCTGTAAGCAACAATTTTATTAGGAATTTTGCCATCTTCGCCCAAGGCTAAAAGGTGATTAAGTACGCCTCGTAGTTTAAAAGATCCTGTCTTTTGCATAGCATCCATTTTGAAATAGACGTCACTCCCTATCATTTTATTTAAGGTTTCAGAATATAAAAGAGGGGTGTTATGTATGTGATTACTAATTCTTGTGTAGGCTTTTGCAACCATATCTGGAGTTTGCACTGCGTTAGTCCTATTTTTAGTTTTTACATTTTATTCAAATAAGTGCTACCATAAAATTGGCGGACTAATACTTGATTTTGTTAAGTCTTGCTATTATATAGCTTATAATCTATTAAATATACATAATTTTATCAAGGATAAGAAAAGAATGAACAAGGAAAAGAGAACTCTACCACTGCTAGCTCTTAGGGATGTGATAATTTTTCCTAGTACTATCGCTCCGGTTTTTATTGGTAGAGAAAAATCATTAAATGCGCTACTGTCTGCAAAAAAAATAGAAGACGGGCAGCACATTCTTTTAACTACTCAAAAAAAACAAAACGTCGAAGATCCAACTACAAACGATTTATTTAAGATTGGAGTGTTGGCTAAAATCGTTCAAACAGTTAAATTACCAAATAACAAC